>NZ_LSIW01000058.1:0-173361 GCF_001556435.1 Streptococcus sp. CCH5-D3 | reverse complement strand
AGTAGCGCATGACTGTTAATCATGATGTCGTAGGTTCGAGTCCTACTGGCGGAGTGATAAGACACCTCAAGTTGTATAGCTTGAGTTTTTTTGTACCCAAAGTTAAATAGGTCTGGAACACTTGTTCCAGACCTATTTAATTTAAGATAATCAGCTTTTTTGAATAATAGTTGTTTTTCTGATGAAGTAAGCGTAGCAACAAAATATGATACTTGCCAATAGACTAATCAATGAACCTGTCTTAAGTCCATAGGGAATAAAGGTTAGAACAACTTTTCCTTTTCCACTAGTGACATCGACTTTCATGAACCCCTTTTGAGCTCGTTGAATCTTAACTTTTTTATGATTTATGGTCGCTGTCCATCCCTTATCATATGGAATGGTAAAGAATAGTGACGCATTCGTTTTACTGCTATAATCAACGAACACTTTATTTTTTGACGTAGTAACCTTGCTATCACGTTCATTAATAGTATCCATAGCTATCTGATAGTTTTGAGTATCAAGGGCATAAAAACTAGGATTATCAAAGGATATTGCTTTATTGCTAGGGAAACTAAGTTTGATGGTAACCATTGATTCTGTTTCAAAGTAGCCAAGGTCAAAGAAATCAAAGGTATTGTCAGTAACTTGATTCTTTGTCACACCGTTTACAGTAATTGACAGAGTGTGGTTATTGTCATCAGACCAAGAAATATTAGGAATACTAACATAGAGTTGACTATGTGGTGGAGCAATAACTTGATAGGTGATTGTTACAAAATCTTTATTCGAGTTGCTAACGTTTTTAGCCACGCGCTGATTCAAAGATCTAGCATCCTTATCAAACAGTTGAGATGGAGCTCGTTTAAAATAGGTTAAGTTAAGTCCAGATAGAGTATTCAGCAAGCTAGTTTGATTGTCAAGCGTATTGACAGTGAAGTCAATATTATTGTAAATGCCATCAGTTAAGATAGCAAGCTGACTTGCATTATTATTTTGATAAAGTCCTATTGTTTTCTCAGAAGTTACGTGATTAAAACCATACTTATTAAGGTCAAAGTTCGATAAATTATATTTTATTCCGAAGAGACTATCAGCGATAATGGTGTTATTTTGGTAACGTAGGTTTAAATTAGTCCCTTCAGATTTGAAGCCTAACCTATCGAGTGTTGAGCTTGAAGCGGTATTTCGAATGGATGAAAACTGAGAAATACCATTATAATTGAATTTCATACTGTCGTTACCAGTTTGAGCCTCTAACCTTTCAGTACGGTAAAAAGTTTTATTTGCTTGCTTAGTTTTTGAAACTAGTTTTGTAATGGCAGACATATTTCGCAGATAGCCTTCACGAGTTGGGAATACCCACTCATTTCCAAGAGCTCCAACAACATAGTAAGTACTTAATGTAAGCTCAAAAATGCAGAATAAGAAGGTGAAACAGCGAAAAACACTCCCAGGAATTTGCTGTCTAAAATAGCTAGTAAATAGAATAGCATAGGCTAGGAGAAATGCTAGACTTAATAGCCAGGAGACTGATTCAATAAAGCTATAGTGAGATTGGAAAATCCAAGTTAGTAAGTAAGCGGTACTCAATCCTAAGAAAGATAGGAGGAGTCTTTTAAAAGAAAACTTTCTAATTCGGTTGAGTGTTTCTCCTGCCAAAAGAACAATTAGGAGAGATAGTAGCCAAGAATAGCGATGGAGAAACATGTTGGGTGCATGCATTCCTTGCCAAAACAAATCAAGAGGCTGTAAGTAGAAACTAGCGATAAAGAAAGCTACTAGTAAGAGATAACCTAGACGTAATGATAGCTGGATTTCCCTACTAATAAAGAAAAGTAGAAAAAGAATCAAAGGTAAGATTCCCACATAAATCATAGGGATTGATCCGAATTTAGTAGTATCGTAAACTCCAACGAGATTTTTCGCAAAGAAGTCAAAATAATAGGTGGACTCTGTCAACAAACTTGACGCACCTGTAAACTTTTCACCATGTGTTGTCAAGTCAAGTAGCGTTGGCAGCAGCATGACAGCACTACTTAAACCAGCTAGTATAGAGACAATTCCAAAGTCTATGAAATGAAGAATCTTACTCTTCCACCCCTTGATAGTTATCAATTGTACTATGGTGTAAAGGGTTAGGAAAATAGCCATCATATATCCAAAATAGTAGTTTTGGATAAAAAGGCAGGTTAGACTAAAAAAGTATAAGCCCCGTCTATTGAATCTTAGTAAGAGGTGTAAACCTAATATAATTAGAGGTGCTAGAATAAAGGCATCTAGCCAGGTGTTAATTTCTAACTGACTGGTAGCAAAGCTCATCAAAGCAAATCCTGTAGAAAGACATAGGATGAAACTTCTTGACACTTTTGTAAAGAGACGCTTAAAGCTAAAAGCTCCTGAGAGCCCAATAAGACCGAACTTAAGCAGTGTTATATAATAAAAAGCATCGGCCATTTGGTTGACAGTAAAGAAATAGTAAAGTGGAGACAAGAAGGAACCTAAGTAATAGCTGGTTAGAGCATAGAAATTAAGACCTAGCCCACTTGTAAAGGTGTAAAAGAGGTTTCCATCTCCATGAAGTATATTCCTAAGTCCAGTTGCAAAAATCACATACTGATGAAAACCATCACTTGTTAAAATAGTCCGCTCACTACCAGGATAGATTTTTTGGCTATACAGCACACCTATCATGATTAGTACTGGCAAGAAAAAGGCAGCCAGATAAAATAATAAAGTCGTATGGTATTTTTTATTTGTCATAATGATACTAAGACAGGTTGGGATATCCCAACCTGCATCTTTTTATAGTTTAATCAGCCCATAGTGCTTTGACTTTAGCTTGCACTTCTTCATTTTCAAGGAATTCATCATAAGTTTCATCAATACGGTCAATAACCCCATTTTTAGAAACGACTACGATGTGGTTCGCTATTGTTTGGATAAATTCATGGTCATGACTGGCAAAGATAACAGACTCTTTGAAGTCACGGACACCATCATTCAGACTTGAGATTGATTCCAAATCCAAGTGATTAGTAGGATCATCTAGAAGAAGGACGTTAGATTTCAAAAGCATGAGCTTAGAAAGCATGACACGTACCTTTTCTCCCCCTGAGAGAACACTAACAGATTTATTAACCTCATCTCCTGAGAAGAGCATACGTCCAAGGAATCCACGCAAGAAGGTATCATCATCTTCACCTTTTTCGGCAAATTGACGGAGCCATTCGAGAATTGATTCACCGGATGCAAAGTCTTTAGAATTATCTTTTGGAAGGTAAGAGCGGCTAGTAGTAACACCCCATTTGATTGTACCTTCGTAGTCAATATCATCGGCAAGAGCACGAATTAATGCAGTTGTTTGAATATCGTTTTGACCAATGATGGCAGTCTTATCTCCTGGACGCAAGATAAAACTAATGTTGTCAAGAATAGTCTCACCATCCATCTTAACAGTAAGATTTTCAACTGTTAGAAGGTCATTACCGATTTCACGCTCTGCTTTGAAATTGATGAATGGGTATTTACGACTTGATGGGACGATTTCTTCTAGTTCAATTTTATCAAGCATTTTCTTACGAGAAGTCGCTTGTTTAGATTTTGAAGCATTGGCAGAGAAACGTGCAACAAATTCTTGAAGTTCTTTGATTTTTTCTTCTGCTTTTGCATTACGGTCAGCCTGCAAGCGTGCAGCCAATTCTGAAGATTGTTTCCAGAAGTCATAGTTACCGACATAGAGTTTGATTTTACCAAAGTCAAGGTCGGCCATATGCGTACACACCTTATTCAAGAAGTGACGGTCATGGGATACGACAATGACCGTATTTTCAAAATCAATCAAGAAATCTTCAAGCCAAGAGATTGACTGGATATCAAGACCGTTGGTAGGTTCGTCAAGAAGAAGTACATCAGGTTTACCAAAAAGCGCTTTTGCAAGGAGGACTTTCACCTTGTCACCATTAGCTAATTCGCTCATGTTTTGATAGTGAAGGTCTTCTGAGATATTTAGATTCTGAAGCAATTGTGAGGCTTCGCTTTCAGCTTCCCAACCACCTAATTCAGCAAATAGACCTTCTAATTCAGCAGCACGGACACCATCTTCATCTGAAAAATCTTCCTTCATGTAGATGGCATCTTTTTCTTTCATAATATCGTAGAGGCGTTCATTCCCCATGATAACAACATCAATGACGCGTTCATCTTCATAGTCAAAGTGGTTCTGACGAAGAACAGAAAGACGCTCATCAGGACCAAGAGAGATATGTCCTGTTGTTGGTTCAATATCACCAGCTAAAATTTTCAAAAAAGTAGATTTACCAGCACCATTGGCACCGATAAGACCGTAAGTATTACCTGGCGTGAAGGCAATATTAACATCATCAAAAAGTTTACGATCGCTAAAACGAAGCGATACATCCGATACAGTAAGCATATAATATCCTTTATTTTTATTCTTAACTACTATTTTACGAGAAATTAGACTTTATTTCAATCGATTTTATAAGGGATTAATAAAGTCATTTGGAACTCTTTGGTAATCTTTTTGGAGGCTAAATCCACGTCCCATAACTGTAGAAGCAGGAACAATGACGATAAAGGCAGTTTCATCTATTTTTTGGATTTCTTCTTGAACTTTTGGAACCTCATGAGTTGACAAGGTAGTCATAATCATATTTTGTGCATGTCCAGTATGTCCACCAAGAACTGGAATTTTTGTTGCACCTCTATCAGCCACTCTAGTGATGTATTTTAGGATTTGTTCACTATTTTGCGAAATGATTAGAAGATTTCGTGATGAATTGAGTCCGACCATCATTTTATCAATTGTAAGAGAAACAACTCCAAGTGAGAGAATGGAGTACATAACAGTATCAGGTGGAAAGGCAATAGCACTGATTGCGACAATGATTCCATCAACAATAAGTAGTACCATTCCTAGTGGGAGTGGCGTATACTTGTGGAGAATTTGTGTGATAATTCCAGTTCCCCCAGTTGAGGAATTTCCATAAAAGACTATTCCTAGTCCTAACCCTAATACAATCCCACCAAAAATAGCAGCCAACAAAGGTTGTTTGGTGAGTGTAGGTAAGCCCTCGGTTAATTTAATAAAAGTTGGGAAGATAAGAGACCCATAGAAGGTTTTTAGGAGAACTTCGCGACCAAGAAAGCACCAACATAAAATTAACAAAGGGATGGTGGTTGCTAAGACGAAGTTAGCATTGTTCCAACCAAAAAGGGCGTTTAAACTAATGGCTAGTCCTCCGACACCACCCGAGGCAATATTATTCTTAACTAAAAGTGAGTTATAGCCAACCGAAGCTATAAAAGAACCGATTGTAACTAAAAGTATATCTATTATTCGACGTTTCATATATTATCTCCTAGAAATGATATTCTTATTATCAGGTCTTTTTAAGTTTCCGTCAAGTATTGACTATTTTGGTTGTATCTAAGGTTGTGTTTCACGTGAAACTAGAAACATAATCTTGACAAGAATAGATAAAACAATGTAGAATAATAGTCATCAGAAGAGTAATTCTTTCCTTTTTTATAGAGAGCTGGTGGTTGCTGAAAACCAGTATGAAGGTGGAATGAATGGGCTGAAGAGAATTGACGGTTAACGTGAACACATAAACGTTAGGTTTGGCACCCCTTATCGTGCAACTTCTTTGTTGAGAAGGTTTGAGATGATAGCTTCAGAAAGAGTTATCAACTGAGGTGGTACCGCGTATCAAAAGTGATTAACGCCCTCACGCATGTTTTTGCGTGGGGATTTTTTTTGTATTAGAGAGGTAATTATATGACGAAACCTATTATTTTGACGGGAGACCGTCCAACAGGGAAACTTCATCTAGGACACTATGTTGGTAGTTTAAAAAATCGTGTCCTTTTACAAAACGAAGATAAATATAACATGTTTGTCTTTTTGGCTGATCAGCAAGCCCTTACGGATCACGCCAAAGAGTCAGAGATTATCAAAGAATCAATTGGGAATGTTGCTTTAGATTATCTCTCTGTAGGTTTGGATCCAACGAAGTCGACTATTTTCATTCAAAGTCAGATTCCTGAGTTGGCTGAGTTGACTATGTATTACATGAACCTAGTTTCATTGGCACGTTTAGAGCGTAACCCAACGGTTAAGACGGAAATTGCTCAAAAAGGCTTCGGAGAATCTATTCCAACAGGCTTTCTAGTTTATCCAATTTCTCAGGCAGCTGATATCACGGCCTTTAAAGCAAATTATGTTCCTGTAGGTAATGACCAAAAGCCAATGATTGAGCAGACACGTGAAATTGCACGTAGCTTCAATCATACTTATCATTGTGATATTTTGGTTGAGCCAGAGGGAATCTACCCTAAAAATGAAGCTGCAGGACGCCTTCCAGGTCTAGACGGAAATGCTAAGATGTCAAAATCCTTGGGTAATGGTATCTTCCTTTCAGATGATGAGGACACTGTTCGTAAAAAAGTCATGAGCATGTATACGGATCCAAATCATATTCGTGTGGAAGATCCAGGCCAAATTGAAGGTAATATGGTTTTCCATTATCTTGATATCTTTGGTCGCGAAGAGGATGCTACTACAATTGCTGAAATGAAAGAACATTATCAACGAGGTGGTTTAGGAGATGTGAAGACAAAACGTTATCTTCTAGAAATCTTAGAACGTGAGTTGGCTCCAATTCGTGAACGTCGTTTAGAATATGCCAAGGATATGGGAGAAGTTTTCCGTATGCTTGAAAAAGGTAGTCAAGCAGCGCGTGAAGTTGCTGGACAAACATTGGCGGAAGTAAAAGAAGCGATGGGAATTAAGTATTTCTAAGAAATAAAAAGTAGGGACTCAAGATAATCTGGAGCCCTATTTTTATTTGGAAAAAGGTTTTCTTAGAATCTTATGCGAAATCTGTTGACAAATCATTTTAGCATGATATGATATTAACAATTAAAAAATAGGCTGGGGTTTTTGTACCTCAAAACTTTGAGAAAAGAGGACGATTATAATGTCAAATTGGGACACTAAATTCTTGAAAAAAGGTTACACTTTTGATGACGTATTGCTTATTCCTGCGGAAAGTCATGTTCTACCAAACAACGTCAACTTGAAGACGAATTTGGCTAAAAATTTGACATTAAATATCCCAATTATCACTGCAGCCATGGATACGGTCACAGATAGTAAGATGGCTATCTCAATTGCTCGTGCAGGTGGTTTGGGTGTCATTCACAAAAACATGTCTATTGCGGAACAAGCTGAAGAAGTTCGAAAAGTAAAGCGCTCTGAAAATGGTGTCATCATTGATCCATTCTTCCTAACGCCTGAAAATAAAGTTGCTGAAGCTGAAGAGTTGATGCAACGTTACCGTATCTCAGGGGTTCCGATTGTTGAGACACTTGAAAATCGTAAATTGGTTGGTATTATCACAAACCGTGATATGCGTTTTATCTCTAATTACGATACTCCAATTTCAGAACACATGACTTCTGAGAAATTGGTCACTGCTCCAGTTGAAACAGATCTTGAAACGGCTGAAAGTATTCTTCATGAGCATCGTATTGAAAAGCTACCTCTAGTTGATGAAGAAGGTCGTTTGTCAGGACTTATTACTATTAAGGATATCGAAAAAGTTATCGAGTTTCCTAATGCAGCTAAGGATGAGTTCGGTCGTCTTTTGGTAGCAGGTGCTGTAGGTGTTACTTCTGATACCTTTGAACGTGCAGAAGCTCTTTTTGAAGCAGGCGCAGATGCTATTGTCATTGATACTGCACATGGTCATTCAGCAGGTGTTCTTCGTAAAATTGCTGAAATTCGTGCCCACTTCCCAGACCGTACTTTGATTGCAGGAAATATCGCAACAGCTGAAGGTGCGCGTGCACTTTATGAAGCAGGTGTCGATGTTGTTAAAGTAGGTATCGGACCAGGTTCTATTTGTACAACACGTGTGGTTGCGGGTGTAGGTGTTCCTCAAGTCACTGCTATTTACGATGCAGCTAGTGTTGCGCGTGAATACGGAAAAACAATCATTGCTGATGGCGGTATCAAATACTCAGGTGATATTGTAAAAGCTCTTGCAGCAGGTGGTAATGCTGTAATGCTTGGTTCTATGTTTGCTGGTACTGATGAAGCACCTGGTGAAACTGAGATTTTCCAAGGTCGTAAATACAAATCTTACCGTGGTATGGGATCAATTGCAGCGATGAAGAAGGGATCAAGCGATCGTTACTTCCAAGGTGCAGTTAATGAAGCGAATAAACTTGTTCCAGAAGGAATTGAAGGCCGTGTAGCTTATAAAGGTTCTGCTGCTGATATCGTATTCCAATTGATTGGCGGTATCCGTGCAGGTATGGGTTATACAGGTGCAGAAGATATCCAGGCTTTACATGACAAAGCTCAGTTTGTTGAAATGTCAGGTGCAGGACTTATTGAAAGTCACCCTCACGATGTTCAAATTACAAACGAGGCGCCGAACTACTCAGCTCATTAAAAAAACATAAAAGTACTTACTTCAGGTAAGTACTTTTTCTTTACATTGGTTTTTACAGAGATTTACAACATGTTTACACAAACAAAATTGTTAACAAAGGGTTTGGGTGAGTTTTTGTTTACACTTTTTTAACACCACTTGTCATATATGTAAAGTACAGAAAACAGAAAAACAAGTCGCTTAATCGACTTGTTTTTCACAAATAATACCATTCTTGACTAAGAAGGTCTTTAAATCGGGTGGTAGGTTACTCAGATGATCAAGTGAAGTTGTCGTCATGAAGGTTTGGACCTCTTCGTCAATACTTTCTAACAGTTTGAGTTGACGGTGATTGTCAAGCTCACTCATGACATCATCGAGGAGAAGAATTGGAAATTCACCTGTTACTTTTTTTATCAGAGCAATCTCAGCCATTTTTAAAGAAAGAATGAGACTACGTTGTTGCCCCTGACTGCCGAAAGATGCGTTCATGTCATTAATGTAAAATGTCAAATCATCCCTATGTGGACCAACACCAGTGTTCTTTTTGAAGATATCCCTTTTGTGATTTTGCTTTAACGTGGTTAAAAATGATTCACGAATAACTTTGTTATTCCCGAATGGGATATTAGATTCGTAGGAGATTTTAAGGCGCTCTATCTGATTTGAGAGATTACTATGATGTCTATCTGCCTCTTCCTCTAATTGCTTGATAAATTCTAGTCTATGTTCGATAACGCGTGCTCCAAAATCGGAAAGCTGTTCATCTAACACTGAGAGAAAATTAATATCTACATTGTCAGTAGATTTGAGATAGGCATTACGTTGCTTGAGTACATGATTATAACTTGATAGGTCTGAAAGGTAAACAGGCTTAATCTGTCCTAAATCAATATCTATAAATTTACGTCTTAGGCTTGGAGATCCCTTTACAAGTTGTAAATCCTCAGGAGCAAAAAGTACCACTGTCATGTGACCGATATAATCGGATAATTTAGCTTGTTTGAGGTGGTTGACCTTTGTTATACGGCCTTTATTAGATAAACTGATTTCCAGAGGTAGCTTTCCACTATGACGATGCACGATGCCGTTCAGTTTGAGAGTATTTTGCTGAAATTGAATCAGTTCCTTATCTGAACGGGTCCGATGACTACGTGTCAATGCTAGAAAATAGATGGCCTCAAGAATATTTGTTTTTCCTTGAGCATTGCGACCAAGAAAAATATTGAGATGAGGTGAGAAGCTCACAGAGGCTTCAGTATAATTTCTAAAGTGTTGAATATCAATATTTTCGAGCCACATAGTTAGGTTCCTGGGAAACGAACGGGTTTTCGTTTAGTTTTATTGCCTTCTTTTGACGGATGTGCCTTTTGTTTCTTTTTATTATCCTGATTCATTTTTTTTACAATGGCAGCAACACGTGCTTTTTCAGCGACTTCTTTTTGATGCTCTTCAATTTCATTTGTTGTAGGAGCTATAATCGTTATTTCAAGTTCCTCAGACGGAATAGTAATAACATCCCCATAACGAAGTTTTTTTCCACGACGTTTTTCATCCTCACCATTGAATAAAACGGTATTGTTAGCTAAAAAAACTTTAATAGCTCCGCCACTATGAATGATACTTAATTCTTTTAAAAGTGCCTGCAGTGTGATGTATTCATCAAATAATTTATATTCCATAGTACCTCAACTTTCTCTTGAGATAAGATAGCATAAAAATGGTATAATTGGAAGCATAAACTTTTTAGAGGTTATCAATGAAAATTGCTGATGGTGTCTATGTACACTTCATTCCAACACAAAAATATAAAACTAATCGTATTGTTTTTCGAATGACAGGTTCTTTGAATAAACAAACAATTGCTAAACGAGCTCTGGTTTCACAAATGTTGGCTACAGCCAATCAGACGTATCCAACAGTACAGTCTTTTAAAGAGAGATTAGCTTCTCTTTATGGAACACAGTTGTCAACTAGAGTGTTAACTAAAGGGTTGACACATAGTGTTGACATAGAGTTGACATACCTGAAAGATGCCTTTATCCCTACGAATAATGGATTATTTTGGGAAGTTCTAGGATTTTTGAAAGAGTGTCTTTACAAGCCGCTGTCAAGAGTAGCTCAATACCAAAATAAAGTATTTGATATAGAGAAACAAAATTTAAAGACTTACCTTGATGTTGACACAGAGAATAATTACTATTACAGTGAAGTTAAGGGAAGAGAGCTTTATTTTGTAAATGAGGGCTTGAAAGTTCCCAAATATGGTCAAGTAGAACTTGTTGAAGCCGAGACTTCGTTTACAGCTTATCAAGAATTTCAAAGTATGTTGACAAGAGATCGCATTGATATCTTTATGGTTGGAGAATTTGATGATTATCAAGTACTCCAAGGTTTACATCGTTTTCCTTTGGAGGGACGTCAAGTTGATTTACAGTTTAGCTATAGTCAACCTTATGTCAATGTGGTGAAAGAAAAGATAGAACCTAGACAGAGTAGTCAATCTATTCTACAATTAGGGTACCAATTTTCATGTCAATATGGAGATAAAGATTACTTTGCTTTAATTGTATTCAATGCCATGTTTGGTGAATTTGCCCACTCTGCTTTATTTACAACGCTTCGAGAAAAGGAAGGATTGGCTTATTCAATTAGTAGTCAATTTGATGTCTTTACAGGTTTACTAGACGTTTACGCTGGAATTGAAAAATCTAATAGAAATCAGGCTATGCGAGGAATTAGTAGAGAATTGAATTACATTAAATTAGGACGTTTTTCAAGTTCTCTCCTGAATCAAACCAAAAAAATCATACGAATGAATGCCCTACTCTCTGAAGATCATGCCTTAACATTGGTGGAACAACGTTTTAATAAGGTGATTTTTGGCGATAAAAGTCTTTCATTAGAGAATTGGTTAGATGAGATTGAGAAGGTTACTAAAAAAGATGTTTGCCGTGTAGCGCGTCAAGTTAAGCTACAGAGTTTGTTCTTTTTAGAAGGAGTGTCTTAGAATGGCTGCTTTGAAGAAACGTTATTATCAAAAAATTGATGAAGAAGTTTATTCAGCAATTTTAGATAATGGTATGTCTTTATCAATTATTAAGAAAAAAGGATTTTTAGAAAAAGCCGCCTTTCTGTCAACGAATTTTGGGGCGCTAGATAATCACTTTTATATTGATGGTGAGTTACAATCTTACCCTGCAGGTATTGCTCATTTTCTGGAACACAAGCTATTTGAGGATGAGCAGGGAAGGGATGTGACATTGGATTTTGTCAAGCTTGGAGCTGATGTCAATGCTTTTACAACCTTGGATAAGACAACATATTATTTCTCTACCCTTGACCACTTTGAGGAGTCTTTAGAACTTTTATTAAAGTTTACATCAAAGTTTACAAGTTCCGAAGATGCTGTCAACCATGAAAAAAGAATTATTGAACAAGAAATAAATATGTATCAGGATGATCCTGATTATAGAGTATATCTGGGTTGTTTACAAAGTTTGTATCCCAATACTATATTAGGACAAGACATTGCTGGAAGTGTTGATAGCATTGAAAAAATTACTGTAAAGGATTTGAAAGATAATTTTGACTGCTTTTACAAACCAGCAAACTGTCATCTCGTTTTGGTAGGTGATTTTGATGTTGAAGATATTTACACTTTTGTCAATGAAAAACAAAGCAAGTTTACACTACCTGAGAGAATAGTTGAAAAAGAAAAGAACCCCATTGAGTCAGATATCCAAAAATTAGATAGTCTTCAAATGGAGATTTTCATCTCAAAGCTAGCCATTGGTTTTAAGAGTGTTCCTTTTACTGATAATCGTATGAGAGAAAACATACTGGTACAGTTATTGTTTAATTTACTGTTTGGCTGGACGTCTCCTTATTATCAAAATTGGTATGCTGAAGGAAAAATAGATGAGTCTGTGTCAATTGAATACGAGGTATCTAATCGGTATTCATTTGTCATTATGACTATGGACACTGCAGAACCTATCCGTATGTCAAGCTTAATTCGTCAAGTGATGACGTCGGCAGATAAAAAAAGACTGTTGACGGATGAGGCATTGGATTTGCAAAAGAAAGCTTTGTATGGTGAATTTTTACGTAGTCTAGACAATATCCAGAATTTAGGAAGTCAGTATTTAGCTTATTTTGAGAATGAGAAAACATACTTTGATTTTGGTCAGGAACTGATGAGCATTACTTCCAAGGATTTGAAGGATTTTTTGAATCATTATCTCTCAAATATAGAGATTACCGATTTTGTTGTCTTCCCTAAATAAGTGATTATTTGCTATAATAGAGACACGAAAACAAAGAAGAATATTAGAAAGGGGAAAAATGAAGTTACACTCTCTAGGTGAGCAATTACGTGCAGCACGTATAAAGAAAGAATTAAGTTTATATGATGTGGAAAAAATTTCTGGAGTCGAAGCTCAGTTTCTTCTGGCTATGGAAATGGATCAACTTAAAGCTTTGCCAGAGGACATTCAGCAAGAAGCGCTTGAAAAGTATGCCACTTCGGTTGGTTTAGATGGAAAGCGTCTGTTTGAGGAGCAGAGACAGAACGAACAAAAACTAAAAAAAGAAAAGAAAACAGTTGAACGTAAGGAAGAAAGCTTAGCTACCAAAGCTCCTATGTCACGCTTTTTAAAGCATAAACGTGAAGAAAAAAGAAAGTCTAACTATCTACCTTTACTAATTCTTAGTGCGGTTTCGTTACTTATCATTTGTTCAGTAGGTTATATTATTATTAGACATCTTTCTAATCAACCTCAGGTGATAAAACCGAATACTATCTCTACAGTTAATCATCTATCAACGGCTAGTAAGGCTAAATCGTCACGAAGCATTTCTGAGGTTACCGTTTCGGGGGCAAATGTAACAACGACAACTCAAGGAAATCAGCTAATGGTTGATTTCTCCAATGTAAATTCTTCAGTAGTTTTAGATGTAGAGTTATCAGAAAATAATGATTACACCTGGTTTTCAGTAGATAATTCAGAGACTTCAGAGAGTTACCTCCTTTCAAAAACGAAAAATTCAAAATACTCTTTAGATTTTTCTGATAAAACGAAACCAACTCAAATTATTATTGCTCAATCTTCAAAAGTAACTCTAAAGGTAAATGGGGAGTCACTTGATTTATCGCAATTAGATAAAAATACACCTAGCTACCTAACATTAAGAATCCAATAGAATCGAGAAGAAATGTTTAAAAAAGAAAATTTACCTAACTTATTGACACTTGCTAGAATTATTTTGATTCCTATCTTTTTATTGATGACATCACTTGCGTCAAGTAATATCATGCATATTGCTGCGGCGGTTGTCTTTGCTGTTGCCAGTATTACAGATTATTTGGATGGCTATTTGGCACGAAAATGGCATGTTGTTACTAATTTCGGGAAATTTGCAGATCCATTAGCGGATAAAATGTTGGTAATGTCAGCTTTTATTATGCTAGTAGGTATTAATCAAGCGCCATCCTGGGTAGTTTCAGTTATTATCTGTCGTGAGCTTGCAGTCACAGGTCTTCGTCTTTTATTAGTGGAAAACGGTGGTACAGTTCTCGCTGCAGCTATGCCTGGTAAGATTAAGACAGTGACTCAGATGTTATCTATCATTCTATTATTGTGTCATTTGCATTTTGTTGGAACAATTATGCTTTATATCGCTTTGTTCTTTACAATTTACTCAGGCTATGATTATTTCAAAGGTGCAGGTTTCTTATTTAAGGATACTTTCAAGTAGTACGATAAACAAATGATTGAAATAAAAAATTTAAAGTTTAAATATCATCAAGATCAACCATCCTATATTCTTGATGATGTATCGTTTCACGTGAAACGTGGGGAGTGGCTATCCATTGTAGGGCATAATGGTTCTGGAAAATCCACGACAGCACGTCTTATTGACGGACTATTAGTGGCAGAGTCTGGGCAGATTATCGTTGATGGTCAAGAATTAACAGAAGAGAATGTCTGGGATATTCGTGATAAGATTGGCATGGTCTTTCAAAATCCAGATAATCAATTTGTTGGGGCAACTGTTGAAGACGATGTTGCTTTTGGTCTTGAAAATAAAGGTGTACCCTATGAAGAAATGGCCTCAAGAGTTCAAGAGGCTCTGGAATTTGTAGGAATGTCAGAATTTAAGGATAGAGAGCCAGCTAGATTATCTGGAGGTCAAAAACAACGTGTGGCTATCGCAGGTATTGTAGCTATGAGACCATCAATTTTGATTTTGGATGAGGCAACTAGCATGCTGGACCCAGAAGGTCGCCAGGAATTGATTCAATCTATTAAAGCTATTCGTAAAGAATACGGAATGACTGTTTTATCAATTACTCATGATCTCGATGAGGTCGCTTTGAGTGACCGTGTTTTGGTTTTGAAAAAAGGTAAAGTGGAGTCTGTTTCAAGTCCTCGTGAACTATTTAGTAGAGGCACAGAGTTGGTTGACTTAGGTTTGGATATCCCTTTTAGTGCATTATTAACTCAAAAGCTAAGAAATAAAGGTCTGATAGAGTGTGAAGACTATCTGACAGAAAAGGAATTGGTAGAACAATTATGGGAATCTCTCTCGAAAATGTAAGTTATATCTATCAAGCGGGTACTCCTTTTGAGGGGCGTGCCCTTTTTGAATTGACAACGACGATAAAAGATGGTTCATATACAGCCTTTATTGGACATACCGGAAGTGGTAAATCTACTATTATGCAGCTCTTGAATGGCCTCTATTTACCAACTAGTGGTCAGGTTCAAGTTGATGATACTATCATAACCAGTCAATCAAAGAACAAGGACATAAAACCAATTCGTAAGAAAGTAGGTTTAGTTTTTCAATTTCCAGAAAGTCAGTTATTTGCAGAGACTGTTTTAGAAGATGTTGCCTTTGGACCTCAAAATTTCGGAGTTTCTAAGGAAGAAGCAGAACAACGTGCTATTGAAAGTCTAAAATTAGTTGGACTCCCGGAAGAATTTCATGGACAGAATCCTTTTGATTTATCAGGAGGGCAAATGCGACGTGTTGCCATTGCAGGGATTCTAGCTATGCAACCAGATATTCTGGTGCTGGATGAACCGACTGCAGGTCTAGATCCACAGGGCCGGAAGGAATTGATGTCTCTCTTTAAGGAGTTACATCTTTCTGGAATGACGATTGTTTTAGTTACTCACTTGATGGATGATGTTGCCGATTATGCAACAGCTGTGAATGTTATGGAAAAAGGGCAACTAGTGTTGACGGGAGCTCCTAAAGATGTTTTTCAAAAGGTTACTTTTCTTAAAGAAAAGCAATTAGGTGTTCCTAAAATTACAGAGTTTGCACTACTGCTACAAGAAAAAGGTTATCGATTTGAAACTCTCCCTATTACAATCGAGGAATTCGTAGAGGTGTTGTCGCATGGATAAGTTAATTATTGGACGTTATATTGTTGGGGACTCTTTTATACACCGATTAGATCCTAGAAGTAAATTATTAGCCATGTTGATTTATATTGTTATTATCTTTTGGGCTAATAATCCTTTAACTTATGCTGTAATAACTTTATTTACACTTTTCTTGGTTTTCTTGTCTAAAATAAAACTTGGTTTCTTTTTAGGTGGAATTAAACCAATGATTTGGATTATTTTATTTTCTACCCTATTTCAAGTTTTCTTCAATACAAAAGGGAGTGTACTTTGGTCTATCGGCTTTTTAAAGATTACGGAAGTCGGTTTAAATCAAGGTTGGATGATATTTCTTAGATTTATCCTCATTATTAGTTTTTCTACCCTACTTACTCTAACGACAACACCTTTAAGTTTATCTGATGCAGTTGAATCACTTTTAAAACCACTTACTGTTTTCAAAGTGCCAGCACATGAAATTGGTTTAATGCTATCTTTGAGTCTACGTTTTGTACCAACTTTGATGGATGATACGACTCGTATTATGAATGCTCAAAAGGCGCGTGGTGTTGACTTTGGTGAAGGAAATATTATTCAGAAGGTACGGTCAATAATACCTATTTTAATTCCTTTGTTTGCATCAAGCTTTAAACGAGCAGATGCTCTGGCGATTGCTATGGAAGCACGAGGCTATCAAGGTGGTGAAGGACGAACAAAATATCGTCGACTTTCATGGAATAGTCGAGATACCTTATCAATTATTGCTATTTTAGCTTTAGGATTAATGCTTTTTTATCTTAAGAGTTAATTCGTTGAGATAAATAAAAACTAGGTCTTAAGACCTAGAAATTTTAGATGGACGCCCACGTAGGCGTTCTTTTTTCGTCTAATCCCAACCTACTTGTAATATTTTTAATATCCCTAACAAGGGGATGTTATATTTCCAAGGTATCATAGATACATGGTTATAGTTCTTCAGCTTAATCTGGATTGAAAAATCCCTATATAGAATAAGCCCGTTGATTTACCTATTAGTCATAAACAATAAAATAACTTAATATCTTTGACTAATATGAATTGGACTATAAATAGATAAAGGAGCATCATCATGCAAAAAAAGAATACATCTAACACTAAAAAATTAGGTCTTTTTGGACTTGTTACAGTAGCAACACTTGGAGCAACAGCCTTAGCTAATGCAGAAACTTACACAGTTCAAAAAGGCGATACCCTTTCAGCTATTGCTAAGAAGAATGGTACGACTGTAGATGAAATCGTTTCAAAAAACGGTATTCAAGATGCCAATAAGATTTCTATTGGTCAAAACTTAACAATTAATGAAACTACTGAAGAAACTACAGAACCTTCAGTTACAACAGAAGCAACTGCTGAATCAACACAATCAACAGAGTCTACACAAAGTGAAGATACTCAAGCAACCAATACAAATCTTTCTTCTTCAGAGGCAGCTGCCAAAGAAGAAATTGCACAACGTGAGTCAAGCGGTAGCTATACAGCTCAAAATGGGCAATATTATGGACGTTACCAATTAGCATCATCATATTTGAATGGAGACTTGTCTCCTGAAAATCAAGAGAAAGTAGCAGATAATTATGTAGCAAGCCGTTATGGTTCATGGACTGCAGCTCTTGCTTTCTGGAATGCTAATGGTTGGTACTAAATCATTATTACTGACTTATGAGGAAAACTAGTAAAACCTCATACAAATAAGGGGAAAATGCCAGAATTTTGGCATTTTTTTATTAAAATGATAAATCATTGTAACATTAGACATAATACAAATAATCGGCAGTAATATTACTAGGTTATGATGAATGTAACTAGAATTAACTAGGAGGGATTTATGTTTAAAAAAAGTTATAAGGGACGCCGTATCAAATTTGCAGCGAAGAAATCATTGGCGGTACCAGTAGCAATTGTAACAAGTTTTATTGTCATTTTGGCAGTATCACTGTCTACACTAATTAATAAAGGGTTGGTTAATGCATTTTCAGATTCTGTTACTCCAGCGCCTTCAACAGCATCAACAACGTCAGAATCGACAGCAGATTTAGTAAAATCAACAGAAATTAGCTCAAGTAAAGATAATAAGGCTAATAAAGAAAAGGTTGAAGAAAGTAAGCCTCAGTCAGAAACAACAGGAGAAGCGGTAGAAGCAGCTGAAAAGTCTCAGTCAGATACTGCTACTACAAGCACTACTACAACGAGTACTGATACTACGTCGACTCAAAATACTGGAACAGCTCCTTCGGTTGCTGCAAGTGGTAGTGGGTCAGTTGTTCTCTCAAATGGTAACACTGCAGGAGAAGTTGGTTCTTATGCAGCAGCACAGATGGCAGCTGCTACTGGTGTTCCTCAGTCAACTTGGGAGTCAATTATTGCGCGTGAGTCAAATGGTGATCATACTGCAGCAAATGGTTCAGGTGCATCAGGTCTTTTTCAAACAATGCCTGGATGGGGCTCTACTGCAACAGTTGAGGATCAAATTCAATCAGCCTTGAATGCCTATAACGCACAAGGTTTGTCAGCTTGGAATTACTAATATTAATAGAAGTTGGGAGCGTACTCTCAGCTTTTTAATTTGGATGTGGGTAATATGTTTTATAGAGCTTTTTGTTATTATTAGGTAGGGTATGGCCTTTTTGTTATAATAGGAATGAAAGGTATAGCAATGAAACAAATTTTTAAATCAAGAGAAAAGTTGTGGGTTTCTCTTATTATTATAGCTTTTGCTGTGTTATTGGTTACACCACAACTATTTACAAGAAAAGTCATTTTAGGTTCAGATTCCATCTTTCACTATAACAGGTTCTATGAAGCTGCTATGCAACTAAAAAATGGTAACCTTTCTTACTTTTTATCTTTATATGGATTCCAACAGTCAGGCCGCATTGTCAATGCTCTTTACGGTCCTTTTTTTGCTTATTTACAAGGAGGGCTTATTTTAATAAGTGGCACTTGGTTTCGTTATCAGATTGTGTCAAGGGTATTACTACATATACTGGCTGAGTCCTCAATGTATGCTTTGCTCAAGCAGTGTAAAGTTAAGACAAACATTGCCTTGTCACTAGGTTTACTCTATGCGACAACATTCTCTATCCAATACTGGACGATGCGTCAGGGGTTCTCTAGTTGGGGAGCAGCTTTACTACCTTTTTGTTTTATTCCAGCGATTCACTATGTCTTTTATCAAAAAGTAGAACCAATTAGACTTGCCTTATCACTGGCATTGATTTTTCAGATTCACGTACTTAGTGCTTTGATGCTAGTGATGATGTATCTTCCTTTTTATCTTTACACTTTTGTAAAGTCTCCTATCGCAAAGAAAAAGGAAACCTTCGTGCAAGTCGTTATAGCAGTCATTCTGTTCCTCTTACTGACTGTCAATGTCTGGTTAGTACTCTTATATTTGAGAGGGACTAATCACCTTTTAGATCCATTTATAAATAGAGAAATAGGTAAGAATGGGATAGATGGAACGGCAAGATACTGGCTATATACCCCAATTTCCTTAATGGTGTTACTCATTTTACAGTTTATTTACGCTGTTTTGAATTGGAAGAAATTTGCTAAATGGAAAAAAATACTGCATTTTATTTATTTTATCTTTTTCTTCTTATCGACAGGTCTTTTTCCATGGCAGTATCTAGTAGAAAATGGAAATACATTTGCTGAATTGATTCAATTTCCATTTAGATTTTTTGTTCCTGCGACTATTTTACTTTTAGCAATTACAGGGTTAACGGTCACGCGATTTGTAAACTGGCGAAAAAGTATTGCTGTTTTACTCTTTGCCTTTGCTGGCGTTGGTCTTATTCAGAATATGATGGATACTACCGATCTTGTAAAAACTGCGGCACAAGATGGTGAACTTATTTCCATTGTTAAACATACTTACGTTGAAGGAGATTACCAGACGATAAGTCTTACCATGAATGACAGTGACTTGTCACAGTTTTTAAATTTAGTTGTCAAACCCACACCAGATTACGTACCGATTTATGGGAAAATAGGTGAGCAGAATACTTACGATCTTTATTATAAAAATATCGTTACGAATCAGAAGGCAAAGAAGATAATCGAAGATGGTTATCTTGTATTAACTTGGCAAGCTGCTGAAGGTGAGAAACTGAATCTACCAATAGTTGTTTATAAAGATTCCATCTTGACACTAAATGGTAAAGAACTAGACAAGGATGACTATAATTTGTCAACGATTGGTACACCGACCGTTTCATCACAAAAAGGACAGAATAAACTTGTGTTAAGTTATCAGGAGCCAGGATGGCTATTTGTAGCGTTAGTGATTCCAATAATAGTTCTGGGAGTAATAGGTTTACAGTGGCTTTACACAAAAACAAGTATAAAAAAGGTTGCCTAGTGGTAACCTTTTTGCATTATTCTTTAATCATGATATAATTAAGCTTGCGTGCTTTTACGCTTCAAAATCGACCTTCAAATCGATATTTGAATAACTAGACCCTTCAAGTCTATGTTAATTTTATTTGATGGGAGGAGTTATCTATGACTGATAATTCAAAAACACGTGTTGTTGTCGGTATGAGTGGTGGCGTTGATTCATCAGTAACAGCCTTACTTTTAAAAGAGCAAGGTTATGATGTAATTGGTGTTTTCATGAAAAACTGGGATGACACAGATGAATTTGGTGTGTGTACAGCAACCGAAGATTATAAAGATGTAGCAGCAGTAGCTGATCAGATTGGTATCCCCTATTACTCTGTCAACTTTGAAAAAGAGTACTGGGATCGTGTATTTGAGTATTTCTTAGCAGAGTACCGTGCAGGCCGTACCCCTAATCCAGACGTTATGTGTAATAAGGAAATCAAGTTTAAGGCATTCTTAGATTATGCGATGACATTGGGAGCAGATTATGTGGCTACAGGACATTACGCTCAAGTTGTTCGCGATGAAGACGGCATTGTCCATATGTTGCGTGGTGCAGATAATAATAAAGATCAAACCTACTTCCTTAGTCAACTTTCGCAAGAGCAGTTGCAGAAAACGATGTTTCCCTTAGGACATCTACAAAAGCCAGAAGTTCGTGAGATTGCTGAACGTGCAAGTCTTGCAACAGCCAAGAAAAAAGATTCGACAGGAATTTGTTTTATTGGTGAGAAAAACTTTAAAGAGTTTCTTAGCCAATACTTGCCAGCTCAAAAAGGTCGTATGATGACTGTCGATGGTCGTGATATGGGGGAACATAACGGACTCATGTATTACACCATTGGTCAACGTGGTGGTATGGGTATTGGTGGTCAAAAAGGTGGAGATAATGCTCCTTGGTTTGTAGTAGGGAAAGATCTTTCTAAAAATATTCTTTACGTGGGTCAAGGTTTCCACCATGAGTCGTTGATGTCAACTTCACTTGACGCTTCAATGATTCACTTTACTCGAGAAATGCCAGAAGAATTTGAAATGGAATGCACAGCAAAATTCCGTTATCGTCAACCTGATAGTAAAGTTACTGTAAAGGTTAAGGGTGATAAAGCAGAGGTTATTTTTGCTGAACCTCAGCGTGCTATTACACCTGGTCAAGCTGTTGTTTTCTATGATGGTCAGGAATGTTTGGGCGGCGGTATTATTGACCAAGCGTATAAAGACGGAAAAGTTTGTCAGTATATCTAACTGGAGGTAAGTAATAACGATGAGTTCCCAATTGTTTTATGCATTTATGGCATTTTTCGCTATAATGAATCCAATTTCAAATCTTCCTGCTTACATGGCTTTAGTAGCAGATGATAGTCAAAAAATTTCACGAAAAATTGCTTTTAGGAGTCTTTTGATTGCCTTTGTTATTGTAACTGTTTTTATCTTTTCAGGAGATTTCATTTTTAAAGTATTTGGAATTACAATTGTTTCTTTCAGAATTGCTGGTGGAATATTAGTGGCCGTTATCGGTTATCATATGATTAATGGTAATCATTCACCTAGCTATAAAGGAATGGAGCAGCAAGCAGTAAACTCAGATCCAATGTCTATTGCTATTTCTCCTCTTGCAATGCCGCTTTTTGCAGGACCAGGAACAATTACAACTGCCTTAAGCTTGGCTAATGGAGGTTTGCGGAATCAACTAATAACCGTAGTTGCTTTTGCTCTACTATGTGTAATCACTTATCTCCTACTAAGAAGTGCAAAACAAATTGCAGGCTTCTTGGGAAAAAATTTGATGAAAATTATAACGAAAATGATGGGACTTTTACTATTCTCGATAGGAATACAGATGATTATCGTCAGTGTGCAGACCTTGATCAAACAGTGATTTGCATTGACAAAACGATTTGATTTGATAAAATAACTTTAACAATAGTCATGATGGTCAAAGCTCATGAGAATTGTGCGTTTTTGCGTACAGTTTTCTGGAGTTTTGGCTATTTTTGTAGGAAAAAAACAAAGAAAGGATAGGGCAGTTGATTGTAAATCACTGCATAAATCTAAAAAATGTCTTACGAGTTTGATGAAAATTTTGATGTAATTGTTGTTGGTGCTGGTCACGCTGGTGTAGAAGCCTCCCTAGCTGCAGCCCGCATGGGATGTAAGGTTTTATTAGCGACTATTAACCTAGAGATGCTGGCATTTATGCCATGTAATCCTTCTATTGGAGGATCGGCCAAGGGTATTGTTGTCCGTGAGATTGATGCCCTCGGCGGAGAGATGGGTAAAAATATTGATAAAACTTATATTCAAATGAAAATGTTGAATACTGGTAAGGGACCTGCTGTCAGAGCTTTACGTGCACAAGCAGATAAAGCCTTGTATGCTATGACGATGAAGCATACAGTTGAGCGTCAGGAAAACTTAACTCTCCGTCAGTCAATGGTTGATGAAATTCTTGTTGAAGATGGTAAGGTAGTTGGTGTCAGAACAGCCACAAATCAAAAATACGGAGCAAAAGCGGTTATTGTAACAACAGGAACGGCTTTACGTGGTGAAATTATCCTAGGTGAGCTCAAATATTCTTCTGGACCAAATAATAGTCTTGCATCGGTTACTTTGGCAGATAACCTGAGGGATCTTGGCCTTGAAATAGGAAGATTTAAAACGGGTACCCCTCCTCGTGTTAAGGCATCATCAATTAATTACGAAGAAACTGAAATTCAACCAGGTGATGAAAAACCAAATCATTTTTCATTCTTGTCGAAAGATGAAGATTATCTTCAGGATCAAATACCTTGTTGGCTAACTTATACGAATCAAGAGAGCCACGATATTATTAATAATAATTTACACCGTGCACCAATGTTTTCAGGTATTGTCAAGGGTGTAGGACCTCGTTATTGTCCATCAATCGAAGATAAAATTGTCCGATTTGCCGATAAGAATCGCCATCAACTTTTCCTTGAACCTGAAGGAAGAGAGACTGATGAAGTCTATGTGCAAGGCCTGTCAACTAGTCTTCCAGAAGATGTTCAAAAAGAGTTGATTCACTCAATTAAAGGTCTCGAGAAGGCAGAGATGATGCGAACTGGTTATGCGATTGAATATGATATCGTGCTCCCTCATCAATTACGTGCAACACTTGAAACGAAGTTAATTTCAGGTCTCTTTACAGCAGGACAGACCAACGGAACTTCTGGATACGAGGAAGCAGCAGGTCAAGGTCTAGTTGCTGGTATCAATGCAGCTCTGAAAGTCCAAGGTAAACCTGAGCTTATTCTCAAACGTAGTGATGCATATATTGGTGTAATGATTGACGATCTTGTCACGAAAGGAACCTTGGAGCCATATCGTTTATTGACATCACGCGCAGAGTATCGTCTCATATTACGTCATGATAATGCTGACATGCGCTTGACACCTATTGGTCGAGAAGTTGGTTTGGTTGACGATGAACGTTGGAACATCTTTGAAATTAAGAAAAATCAGTTTGACAGCGAGTTGACACGTTTATCAAAAGAAAAATTAAAACCAATTAAAGAAACGAATGAGAAAATTCAAGCTCTAGGCTTTAAGCCATTGACAGATGCCATGACAGCTAAAGAGTTTATGCGTAGACCAGAGATTGATTACGCCACAGCTACTCAGTTTGTGGGTCCAGCTGCAGAAAATTTGGACGCTAAGATTATAGAGTTGCTTGAGACTGAAATCAAGTACGAAGGTTATATCAATAAAGCTTTGGATCAAGTAGCTAAGATGAAGCGTATGGAAGAAAAGAGGATTCCCAAAAATATTGATTGGGATGCTATTGATTCTATTGCTACTGAAGCTCGTCAAAAATTTAAGAAAATCAATCCTGAGACCATTGGTCAAGCGAGTCGTATTTCAGGGGTCAATCCAGCAGATATCTCAATTCTGATGGTTTATCTTGAAGGCAATAATAAGGCCCGCAGAAAAGTAGATTAACGGTGGTAACACGTTTAAAAGCCTTTTAATTAAGGCTTTTTTATGTTATAATTGTTAGATTAAGAGGTTTTATATGAAAAGATTTCACTTTGCAACGATTCATCTTGTAATGATTGGGTTAATTCTTTTTGGAATTGCTACTATTTTTGTTCGCGTACTAAAATCGGAGTCTGCCCTCATTTTTGCGCTTTTTATTATTATGGTAGTAGTTGTTGCCTTATTGCATTACCAAAAGACAACATATGAGTCCTTAGAAATAGAGCAATTAGATGAACTGAATCAGGATGTTGAAGATTCTTTGAAGACCCTTCTCGGAAAGATGCCTGTTGGGGTTATTACTTTTGATGAGAACGATCATATTGAATGGTTCAACCCCTATGCGAAGCTAGTACTTTCGGATGAAAATGGAAATTTCAATAAACAGTTGATTGCGGATTTTATTTCCCAGAAACGAAAAGGTTCACCTTCGAATGTGATAACCGTTGGTGACAATAAATATGCCGCTTTTGTGGATTTTGACAATAAGTTGACATATTTTATTGACAATGTTTATGATCAAGATGAAAATGCTGATCCAAATATGACTCGTCCTGTTATCGGGATTATTTCAGTTGATAACTACGACGATGTGACAGGAAGTTTACCCGATGCCGATGTTTCAAAAATCAACACATTCGTGGCAGGGTTTATTTCTGAGTTTGCTAAGGCTAAGCATATTCATTATCGACGTATTGAAGGCGATCGGTTTTACTTCTTCACCAATTACAGTGTCTTGACAGAATTTATGGATCAAAAGTTTTCTGTCTTGGATGACTTTCGTCAGCAGGCTCAAGAGCGTGGTTTACCACTGACTTTGAGCATGGGAATTTCGTTCGGTACGCTTAAGCATGATCAAATCGGTCAGGTTGCCTTGCAGAATCTGAACATCGCACTAGTTCGCGGTGGAGATCAAGCTGTTGTCAAGGAAAACGATGATCACAAGGAACTTCTTTATTTTGGAGGAGGTTCTGTCTCAACAGTAAAGCGTTCTCGTACAAGAACAAGGGCTATGATGACTGCAATCTCAGATAAGTTGAAAACAGTCGAAAAAGTGTTTGTTGTCGGACATAAGAATCTCGATATGGATGCTCTAGGGGCCACTGTCGGTATGGCTCATTTTGCTAGTCAAATTGTTCGAAAAAGCTATGCTGTTTACGATGATACGGCTATGAATGCAGATATTGAGCGTGCGGTCGAACGCTTAAAAGAAGATGGTCAATCACCTCTTATTACACTTTCAGAGGCTGAAGAGTTAGTCAACCAACATTCATTACTAATTATGGTTGACCATTCTAAAATCAATTTAACTTTGTCTAAGGATTTTTATGATCGATTTAATGAAGTTATTGTGGTAGATCATCACCGTCGAGATGACGATTTTCCTGAAAATGCTGTTTTGACCTTTATTGAAAGTGGGGCAAGCTCAGCCTGTGAATTGGTTACGGAGTTGTTGCAATTCCAAGGTGCCCCAGAACGTTTGAGTAAAATCCAAGCCTCTATCCTTATGGCAGGTATCATGCTGGATACTAAAAATTTCTCAACTCGTGTGACTAGTAGAACCTTTGATGTCGCCTCTTATCTACGTAGTTTAGGAAGTGACAGTGGAGAAATCCAAACAATCTCTGCTACTGATTTTGAAGAGTATCGACGTATCAATGAGCTAATTCTAGCAGGTGAACGTATTACAGATGATATCATTGTTGCCTCAGGTGATAATCCTAAATGTTATAATAATGTTGTGATTTCTAAGGCAGCAGATACGATGCTTGCCATGGCAGGTATCGAAGCAACTTTTGTTGTCGCTAGGACAAGCGATTCTACTGTGAATATCTCTGCTCGAAGTCATAAAACGATTAATGTACAACGTATTATGGAGAAAATGGGTGGTGGTGGCCATTTCAACTTAGCTGCCTGCCAATTGCGAGACTGTAGTGTTGCTCAAGCAAAAAATAAATTGATTGAAACTATTATGGGAGAGTTGGCTCCCAAGGAGGACTAAAATGAAAGTTATTTTCTTACAAGACGTTAAAGGTAAAGGTAAAAAAGGCGAAATTAAAGAAGTACCATCAGGTTATGCCCAAAACTTCTTGATTAAAAAGAATCTTGCTAAGGAAGCGACAAACCAAGCTATCGGTGAGTTGAAAGGCAAGCAAAAATCTGAAGAAAAACATGCAGCAGAGTTGTTGGCTGAAGCGAATCAAGTTAAAGAGCAACTTGAAAAAGAAGAAAATCGTCTTCAATTTACTGAGAAGGTCGGACCAGACGGACGTACTTTTGGTTCAATTACAGCCAAAAAGATTGCAGAAGGACTTCAAAAACAATTTGGTATAAAAGTTGATAAACGTCATATTGAACTTGAACATCCTATTCGTGCGATTGGTCTGATTGAGGTTCCTGTAAAGCTTCATAAAGAAGTGAGCGCACAAATTAAAATTAACATCAAAAATAGTGCTGAGTAATTCGTTGACACTATAAGTAAATCTTGTAAAGGAGGGAATAATTGTGGCAGAGGCTCAAGAATTACGAGTACAACCTCATGATTTAGTAGCGGAACAGTCTGTTCTAGGGGCTATTCTCATTAACCCGGAAAAGTTGATTACAGTTCGAGAATTTATCGAAGCAGACGACTTTTACAAGTATTCCCATCGTGTCATTTTTAAAGCAATGGTAACGCTGTCGGATCGAAATGATGCCATTGATGCCACGACAGTACGTACCATTTTAGATGACCAAGATGACCTCCAAAATATAGGGGGTATTTCTTATCTTGTAGATTTGGTCAATAGTGTCCCAACATCCGCAAATGCTGAGTACTATGCTAAGATTGTGGCTGAGAAAGCCATGCTTCGACGTATTATAAATAGGCTGACAGAGACTGTCAACCAAGCATATGAGGGCGCAACGGAATCTGATGAAATTATTGCGAATGCTGAGAAAGCCTTGGTTGATGTTTCAGAGCATAGTAATCGTAGTGGTTTCCGCAAAATATCTGAAGTTCTTGACGTCAATTTTAATACCTTGGAGATGCGTTCTCAGCAAACATCAGATGTTACTGGATTACCAACAGGTTTCCGTGACCTTGACAAGATTACAACAGGTTTACACCCTGATCAATTAATTATTTTAGCAGCTCGCCCCGCAGTTGGTAAAACAGCCTTTGTGTTGAACATTGCTCAGAATGTTGGCACCAAGCAAAATAAAGCTGTTGCAGTCTTTTCATTAGAGATGGGTGCAGAAAGCTTGGTTGATCGTATGTTGGCAGCTGAAGGGATGATTGATTCTCATGCTTTACGTACAGGTCAATTGACAGAGCAAGATTGGAATAATGTTATGATTGCTCAAGGAGCACTGGCTGAGGCACCGATTTACATAGATGATACCCCTGGTATAAAGATTACTGAGATTCGTGCACGGTCCCGTAAATTGTCACAAGAAGTAGAGGGTGGTCTTGGTCTCATTGTGATTGACTACTTGCAGTTGATTACAGGTACGCGACCAGAAAATCGCCAACAAGAGGTTTCAGATATTTCAAGACAGTTAAAAATCCTGGCCAAGGAGCTCAAAGTTCCTGTAATTGCCTTGAGTCAGTTATCTCGTGGGGTTGAACAACGTCAGGACAAACGTCCAGTCTTATCTGATATCCGTGAGTCAGGATCTATCGAGCAGGATGCCGATATTGTCGCCTTCTTGTATCGTGATGATTACTACCGAAAAGAGGGTGAAGAACCAGAAAATGCGATTGAAGATAATACCATCGAAGTTATCCTAGAAAAAAACCGTGCTGGTGCGCGTGGAACAGTCAAGTTACTATTCCAAAAAGAATACAATAAATTTTCATCGATTGCTCAGTTTGAGGAATCATAATTTTCAGATTTAAGGAGATATATATATGAGTGATGCATTTGCAGATGTTGCTAAGATGAAAAACATCAAGGAAGCTATTAAGTCACATGAAGGTCAGCTAGTAGAATTGACCCTAGAGAATGGGCGTAAACGTGAAAAGAATAAAATTGGTCGATTGACAGAAGTTTATCCATCATTGTTTATTGTTGAATATCAAGACTTCAGTTCCCAAGCAGGAGCTATTAATAATAGTTATGTTGAATCTTACACTTATTCAGATATTTTGACTGAGAAGACTCTCATTCGTTATTTGAGTCCTGAGGAACAAGCTGAAATCGAAAATAAATAAGAAAAAGCCTTTACTTGGGCTTTTTTTCGTGGTAAAATATTTAAGTATGTGAAATAATAGCAGGATAAAATGAAGCTCGTCAACAGGAAGTCGGCTAGAAAAGTAACCTTTGCTGTTTGGGCGAAGTCTTTCTGAACGAATCAGGTTTATCTAAAACGTTATTTCCTAAAAATATTTTTTATAGGAGGACATTATTAATGTCACGTTATACAGGTCCATCATGGAAACAATCACGTCGCCTTGGTTTCTCACTTACAGGCACAGGTAAAGAATTGGCACGTCGTAACTACGTACCAGGTCAACACGGTCCAAACAACCGTTCAAAACTTTCAGAATACGGTTTGCAATTGGCTGAGAAACAAAAACTTCGTTTCTCATACGGTTTGGGTGAAAAACAATTCCGTAACTTGTTCGTACAAGCTACTAAAGTTAAAGGTGGAACACTTGGTTTCAACTTTATGGTTCTTTTGGAACGTCGTCTTGACAACGTTGTTTACCGTCTTGGTCTTGCAACTACTCGTCGTCAAGCACGCCAATTCGTAAACCACGGTCACATCCTTGTTGATGGTAAACGTGTTGATATCCCTTCATACCGCGTTGAAGTTGGTCAAGTAATCTCAGTTCGTGAAAAATCAGCTAAAGTTCCTGCTATCCTTGAAGCAGTAGAAGCTACTATCGGACGTCCAGCATTTGTATCATTCGATGCTGAAAAACTTGAAGGTTCATTGACACGTCTTCCAGAACGTGATGAAATCAACCCAGAAATCAACGAAGCACTTGTCGTTGAATTCTACAACAAAATGCTTTAATTTTAAGATTATTGTATCTAAAAGCCCGTTGTTATGGGCTTTTTTGTTTGTCTTAAATCATTGATTTCTAGGTTTGTTCAGTTACAAGTTTCCTAAAGCCATTTCATAGAATGAGACGGCTTTTTGTTTTCGAATATTAAAAAGACCCCTAGTCTGATACAAGTGACTAAGGGATTCGTAACATGATGATAGATGATTTTGAGGTATAAATTATTTATTATCCAATCCGCCTTCAAAATCTGCTGAAACGTTTGAAACGTAGTTGGTGAAGTAGCTTTCAAAATCTTTTTTTAGTTGGTCGTACTCCTCTTCGGAGTAATCTTTATCCTCTATATAAGCATGAAATCTAGGAATTCCCAAATCTTTTTGGAGACGTTGGATTACTTCTGTCTTTGTCATAAGAACCTCTCTTTCATTCTTTATTTTACCATATTTCAAATTGTATGAAGCATACATGTTGTTTTAAAAGTTTACTTTTGATATACTGTCAAAGTTATTTAAGAAGGAGGCTACTATGTCTATTATTACACTAATCTTAGCTGGGATTGTTGCTTTGGAGCATCTCTATATCATGTATTTGGAAACTTTTGCGACACATTCAGACACGACTAGTCGTGTTTTCAATATGAGTAAAGAAGAACTTCAACGTGATTCTGTTACAAACTTATTTAAAAATCAAGGGATTTACAATGGTTTGATTGCTATATTCCTCTTGTATGGGATTTTCACAAGTAGTCAGCTACTTGTAACTGTTTTTGTACTCAATGTTTTCTTTGCTGCTATTTATGGTGCTATAACTGCAAATAAGAAAATTATTTTAACGCAAGGTGGACCCGCAATCTTGACCTTACTTTCACTTATCATTTCCTTATTTTAAGGATTTTATTGTAAAAGAAAAAGCTGCTTTAACTGTTGAAATGGTTTGCAGCTTTTTATGCTTTTGAAGTTGTTTTATTGTGGAATAAATCGTAGAAGAAAATCTGTCATTTCTCGGGGGGATTCTTTTTTTCCTTTATTTATCCAGGCTTGACAAGCACCAAAAATAGCGTGCGCAAAATAAATACTAGCATAGTCTTTCTCAAATCCTTTTAGAGATCTTTCTTCAGCAGTAGGGACAATGAAGTCCTCAGCTATCATACGCTGAAGTTTATGTATCAGAAAATCTTGAATTTCTTTTGATCCATTGGTAGACAATAGAGCTGATAGGAGTTTTTCACGAGTAAGAAATTCAAAGATTTCGAGGAAGGCTCCCTCTTTCTTTCCTTCGTATTTATCGAAGATATACTCTAGTTTATGGAAAAGCTCTTTCTGATAACTATCAATCATTTCATACTTATCTTTGTAGTGGGTATAAAAACTCGAACGGCTAATCCCAGCTGTTTGAACCAGACGAATGGTAGTAATATCATTGAAATCTTGGTCTTTTAAGCATATTACTAAAGCATCTAAAAGAGCTTTTTTAGTTTGAGCTCGCCTTTGATCTTTTGACATACAAATCTCCTTTTATACACTCTTAGACTATGTGTCCAAAAACTAATTATTTAACATTGATTTTCATGTAAATGAGTTTATAATTGATTATATCATAAAAATAAACACAATGTCTAAAAAGGAGAAATATGTTAGCAGAATTAAAGGCGCTTCTTAAAAGTCCAAAGCTCTGGATAACTATTATTGGTGTCTCATTGATACCCGCTTTATATAATCTAATCTTTTTATCTTCTATGTGGGATCCTTATGGAAATGTAAAGCATCTGCCAGTAGCCGTAGTGAACAAAGATAAGAGTGCTAGTTTCCAGAATAAAACTCTAAATATTGGTCATGATATGGTAGACAATATGTCTAAAAATAAAAATCTAGACTATCATTTTGTGACTGAAAATGAAGCCAAAAAAGGAATTGATGATGGTGACTACTATATGGTAATCACTTTTCCAGAAAATCTCTCAAGTAATGCAGCAAGTCTTTTGACAAATGATCCTAAGAAACTTGAAATTTCTTATCAGACAACAGCAGGGCATAGCTTCGTTTCTTCAAAAATGAGCGATTCTGCCATGTCTAAGTTAAAGGATACCGTTTCTAAAAATATTACGTCAACTTATGTTGGAGCTGTCTTTAAGAGTATGACTCAACTACAGAGTGGTATGGGAACTGCGGCGAATGGAGCTAGTCAATTATACGCAGGTGCAGGCGCACTTCAGTCTGGGAGTCAGACCTTATCAAGTGGTTTAGGAACTCTTGCTGGTTCTACACAGACATTGGCTACAGGTGTTGATACCTTGAGTTCAGGTGCATCTGCCTATACTTCAGGTGTGTCAACTTTGTCAGGTGCTTTGTCACAGTTAAATGCTAACTCTGAGGCTGTTAATTCTGCTGCAGGTCAATTTGTATCAGGAGCAGATGCTATGAGTACCTTAGTTACTGGTGCAGATTCTTTGTCAACTGCACTCAGTCAAATGGCTACGGCAACAAGTTTATCTGAAGAACAGCAAGCACAGTTGTCAACCTTGTCAACTAATTTAACCGATTTAAATACAGCAATTCAAAATCTCAATACAGCGGTAAGTAACACATCATTACCTAGTGGAACATCAACAACATCAGTAGATACAAGTTCAATAGCGACTTATCTTTCAAATATTTCTTCTGCGGCTAGTTCTATAGCTACGGCTAGTGCCACTGACAAAGCGAACGATTTGGCTGCGGTACAAGGAACAGCTGCTTATCAAAGCTTGACGGCAGATCAACAAGCAGAGATTACATCGGCAATTAGTAACGCAGGATCTACGGCTAGTAGTTACGCTTCAACTATTGCATCAGAAGTGTCAAGTATGTCAACGGCCTTATCTAGCTTGACAGGTACGACAACAACTAGTAGCGGAGATTCAAGTAGTTTAGCTTCTCTACAAACATCTATTTCAGGCATTGCAAGTTCGGCGAATGCTCTTCTTCCTGTAGCTTCATCAACGGTATCATCAATGCAAGCTAATATTGCTAATGTCAATTCGGTACTTGTCAATCAATTATCACCAGGAGCAATTCAAGTGGCTTCAGGTGTGTCAACCGCTCAAAGTACTCTAGCAACAGGTGCAAGCGCACTTTCAACTGGTTTGTCAACTTATACTGGTGCTGTGTCAACAATTGCTAGTGGCGCTCAAACTCTAGATGCTAACAGTAGTAGTTTAATGACTGGTTTTTCTACTCTTCAAAGTGGTACAAGTGCTCTCAATGCAGGTGCTCAACAATTAGCAACTGGAGGAAACACCTTAACAAATGGTTTGACAAGTCTGTCAACTAACCTTTCTACATTATCTGATTCATTAAACAAAGCTAATCAGCAACTCTCTCTTGTTTCTGTAAACTCAGACAATTCAAAAATGGTGAGTGCTCCGCTCAAAGAGAAGAAAACTGATAAGGATAAGGTTGACACTAATGGTGTGGGAATGGCTCCATATATGATTTCTGTTTCTCTTATGGTTGTCGCTCTTTCAACTAATGTTATCTTTGCTAAGAGCTTGACAGGAAGAAAATTTACGGGTCGTTTTGATTGGGCTAAGAATAAGTTACTTATCAATGGTATTATTACAACTATGGCTGCTATTGCGCTTTATATTGCCATTCGATTTGTGGGAGTTGAACCAAATCATCCATTAGCTACATTTGGTATGATTCTCCTTGCAGCATGTACTTTAATGGCGCTGGTTACAGCCCTTGTGGGTTGGGATGATAGATATGGTGCATTTGCTTCCATGATTATACTCCTTTTGCAGTTAGGTTCTAGTGCAGGAACTTATCCAATTGAACTTAGTCCTAAGTTCTTTAAGGTCGTCCAACCATTCTTACCAATGTCCTACTCGGTATCAGGTCTTCGTCAAACTATTTCAATGACAGGACAGATCTCAGATCAAGTACGTATGTTATTCATTTTCTTACTTATTTTTGTAGTTGTAGGTATTATTATTTATAGACCAAAGTCTGAAAATGAATAAACTAAAGGCCAGCTCTAATGTGAGCTGGCTTTTTATGTTATTCAACAGTTATATCACCGAGGTCTGAGGTAATGGTTAGTGAGTTATCCTTTGAGATTTTAAGGTTATTTGTGATGTCTACCTCTCCTGAATGACTATCGGCTTGAACATTGAGCGTGTAATCTTTAAGAGCTAGTTCAATATCACCAGATGTAACATCAAGTTTATTGTGACCATTGAAAATTAGGTTATCTCCAGAGTAATCTCCCATTGCAATAGATAAATCTGAGTTAGTAAAAAGTGTATGATTACTATCAACACTACCAACATCAAGGTTAGCTTTTAGGTTGCTGACAATCATTTTAGTAAAAGTTAGGTCCCCTACATTTAGATTGATATCTGCTTGTTTGATGGTGCTATTACTTAAATCTAGATTTCCAGTTGCTAAATCAACCTTTAAAAAATCAATCGTTTGTTTTTTAGGGAGTGTAATGATAATGGTTTTCTTTCTGACTTCCTCGTTGAGAGTAGAAAGCCTCACTAAATCTTTTAATCCGAAAAAGTTAATATGTTTGTTAGAAGTTGAATCTAATTCAGAGTTGCTATCATTGATAGTCAATTGACCATCCTTTACAGATGTGTCAATTGGATTTTTTGTTTTTTGGTAGTAAGAAAGCGTTGCTTTGTCAACATCACCATTTTTTATAAGCACATTGTAGCTACTACTTTTAATATCAATTTTATTGAAGTCCTCAACTTCTTTCTTGACATAATCTTGCTCACTTATAGTTTGATTTTGTAAATCTGTTAAGCCACCTTGGCTATAACCCCAAGCTACGAATCCTCCTCCTAAAAATAGAGAGATAAGGGACACTCCGAGGATGATCTTTTTCCAAGTTTTCATGATTTTCTTCCTTTCTTGATGAGCCATTTAATCAATAGGGTAATTAGCTTTACAATAAGTTTACAGATTTCAAACGAAATCAAAAGTAGTAAGAGTGCTCCTCCAAACATCAATAGACCTAGACCTCCTCCAAACAGTGTTGAAGCTAGTGAAACACTTAAGAGAGAGAAGCTTGTAAAGAAAGTGTAAACACCACTAATGAGTAAAGCAAAAGTAAGAGCTAAGGCAGTCACTATAACTGCGAAAATAATCATAAGAAGTGTCACTATCATAGCTAAGAAGAATAGTAGAATTGGTAAGGCGACTGGACTGGCTAAAACAGCTAGAATCGCAATCCAAAGGATAGTTGTTTTATTGCGTAAGCTGCTCTTGTCCTCAACAATCTTTTCTTCTAGAAGACGACTAATGACTTCATGTGCGGCTTCCTTAGGTGTACCCAGTTCTGCAATAACCCGAGCTTCATTCTCAGGTCCAGCCTCTTCAAAATATTCCATGAAATATTCTATAGCTTCTTCGTAGTCCTGTTGTGGTAATTTTCGTAGATATTTTGTTAATTTGGCTATATATTCAGTCTTTGTCATGTCTTAATCTCCCTTCTAGAATACCGTCCAGAGTTTCTTTATAGGTTAACCATTCTTCATTAAGAAATTGAAGTTGCTCTTTTCCCTCTTGGGTAATACTGTAATATTTACGTTTACGCCCTTGATACGCTTGGCTATAGGTGGTCATATAGCCTGCTTTTTCAAGCTTTTTTAGAATAGGATAAAGTGTTGACTCCTTAATATTAGCCGCAAGCTTTATTGTTTGACTAATCTCATAGCCATAAGAGTCTTCTCTATCGATAATAGCTAATATTAAGAACTCTATCAGTATTGATGATGTTGGAAAATACATAGTGTGCTCCTTTGCTTCTAGGATATGTATAAAAAATATATATAATTATTTTACATATAGAGTGTATCTCTTTTAGAAATATATGTCAATATTTTATATATAAAAATTTTATATAATAGGGATATCTTCTTTTTTATGATAATATGAAGTCAAGGAGTTCTTATGACTATTAAAGATAAACTAGCTCGTTACGAGCCGAAGCCACTAGGGGAGAAAAGACGCTATGCGGTGCTTTTACCCCTAATATATGATGTAAAAACTGATAAGTATCAAATTCTTTACCAAGTACGAAGTGAGCATATTTCTCAACCAGGTGAGGTCTCTTTTCCTGGTGGGCGTGTCGAAAATGGTGAGACTTTTCAGGAAGCTGCTATACGAGAAACTTGTGAAGAATTAAACCTAGTTCCTAATCAAATTGACATTTGGGGAGAGCTTGATTATCTGATTCATCAGGGGAGAACCATCCATTGCTTTGTTGGAAAGATAAATATAGAAAATTGGGAGCATATTCATCCAAATGAAGAGGTGAAACGGTTGTTTACAGTTTGTGTTGACACGTTGTTGACAGAAGATCCGGTTTATTACAAAGTCACTTCTACTTTGAGTGATGCGAAAGGTTTCCCATTTTTCTTGGTAAAAAATAGAGAAAAATATAATTTTGGGTACAGTGAACGTCATATTCCTTTTTACAGGAACTTGACAGAGAATATATGGGGGATGACAGCTATGTTTACACATAGATTTACAGATATTTTAAAAGGCTTAGAGTAAAAATAAAAGATCAACGGTAATATGTTGATCTTTTTACTATTATTTAAATTGTTAATTTGGTACCAAAGGAGTGAAATTTATTTCTGGGACATGAGTCTAGAGTATTCCTAAAATGATTTTCAAAATTAATATCGAAGCTTTTAGCTAGGTGGTCAAATTCAGAGTGGACAATGACTTTTTGTTTCGTTTGTGTCATTCCTATGCTAAAAAGAAGGGGAGGTGGATACAGGCTGTTATGCTTTGGTGTTATTCTGCCTAAGATTGATGATTCTATTGATCTTTCTTAGGGAGTTACCTATGTTGAAGAGAAGGTAAAGCATATAACTATAAATAGTAAAGCTCCAAAAATCTGGGACAATACTGAGACTATAGACAAATAGGACTGTTGCACTAACAAAAATTAGACAGCTACATATTATTGAAAGTAGAGGATATCCTTTTGAAAATAATAGGCTTTCTATGATTAAGGCAAAAGCAGGTAGCAACAGAGTTAGAATGATAATAATAAAGATGAAGCGTTGTGTATCATCTAGTATCAAGTTACCCAATGATTTACCTAGGTAAAAACGAGAATCACTCCCACCAGGGTAAATCAATTCTCTTGTCAAGGGACTAACTAGGATTAGGGTGTCAAATAGTGAGAAAGCCGCCCATCTCCAAATAGGGAAAGACCATTCTTCCTCAGATAATTCGTTCTGAGTTCTTTCTTCAGTTACTTCTAATTTGATTGCCATCAATATGTACCTCTTTTGGAAAGTCGTTATTTTGATTTAAGATATACCATCCATCTGGTAATTCTGATTTTTTTAGTACCTGTTCTAATTGAGAATGTAAGTCAATTTCTTTAGTCGTGGAACCAGAAGGAAAACTCAATTGGACAGTAAGTTGTTTGTTTCGTAGAGCATCTTTAAGTGAAAAATCATAATAGCCACCTAGCGCTTTAGAATGTCCCCTCTCATAAGTATAGAGCGTCGTGTATGGTACAGGTTCTATCTGAACAATAATATTTTTTAAATCTTTCTCTGTGCTTAGAGCTTCAGAGATATCATTGATGAATTTCTGATTTCTAGGGTTGATTTTAATAGACTTTTTAACAAAATCGTCCCAATATTCCCTTTCATCAGGTAAAATCTTATATTCACTATTTTGGCGATTAAAATCTGAGTCGCTTTCTGTTGGGCTGGCAATGTAAGGATAGAGTAAATCTTGAATATGGAGAGGCAGTTGAGTCTTTACATGTGCTGTTTTGTGATTAATAGTCTCTTGATAATCAATATGGAAAATCAGGTAATGTTTAACCTCATCTTCTTTATTCATACGATAAGTAATTTTATCTGCCCATCCGATACCAGTTATTTGCACTTTTCCTTGAAATCCTCGAGTTTTATAAAACCCTTTAATATTTTCTTGAGCATTGTAATAGAAAAAGATAGCAATCATGGTCAATAATAAAATCAAGGGCATAGTAATTTTAAGGTATTTGAAGCTATTTTTTACCATCTTAGTTCTGACTCTCCTTAACTAGTAGGTTGTAATCTTTTTGACTTTTAATTTCCTCGAGGCGTCCAGTAGTTGTATTAGTGCTTGTAAAATACCAATAGATATCCTCCTTATCTGGTGTTAACTCTTTTTGCAGTTTAACAGCATCATCCAGATTAAGTGAGTCAGTTGTTACGATGATTAAGCTAAATCTTTTTTTGAGCGAGTGGTCACTGTATTTGTTGTCATCTTGATCTTTGTAATCAGAAAAATTTCTTTCTTTGGTCCAGATAAGGGGCATGGAGTTGATAGTGAGGGGAGCATCTTTATAACCTATAGAAAAATTATCCTTTGAAAGGAGATAGCGGTAAGGTTTAGCAAACCCGTGGTATCGACTGACTTTTGATGGTTTGGTTCTGGTTGCCTTCTGGGTGCGTAAATTGACATAGAATACTTTTTTGTTGTCATAGGATGAAAATTTCACAAACTCATCCCTACCATCGGAGTACATGATATTATCCATGGAACCGGGATTATTATATCCTAGTTTTTTAGCAAGGCCTAGTACATTAATAGTGTGTCCTTTTCCAGTATCTTTACCAAGCTGATAATAGTGAATAATATCATAATTTTTAGAGTCTTTCTTGTTCTTAGATAGTTTATACCTAGATTCTTGGAAGGCTAGGTAGGTGCGACCAACAGCTAATTGACTTCTCTCCAGTGCTTTTTCATTTCCAAACTTAACACCTAAAACGTTAAAGTTTCCAATTTTGACGTTTTGAAAGGATGTTACAGTAACTTTTTTGTTAGTATAGTCGTAAAGTCTATCGTCTAAGGAATAGGCGGCCTGAATTCTATAACCATAGCGAACGAATGTACCTGTAAGTAGAATAGTGATAAAAATAAGGAGATAAACATGCCACATACGCCATCTAAATGTTTCTATTTTTGTCATAGGAGATCCTCTTTGAGTAATAGAAAAACCATGAAAATCTTATTTTCATGGTTTTTAATTCAATTATTTTACTTCAGTAAAGATTACGTGTTTACGCAATTTTGGTGAGTATTTTTTCAATTGAAGACGGTCTGGAGTGTTACGTTTGTTTTTTGAAGTAAGGTACAAGCGTTCACCAGATTCTTTGTGTTCAAGTGTAATATTTACGCGCATGGTATCTCCCTTCTATTATTTAGTTGCGTTAGCTTTAGCGATTTTACGTCCTTTGTAGTATCCTTTAAGTGATACACGGTGTGAACGTGAGTAATCTCCAGTTGTTTCGTCAAATTGTACTGATGGAGCAGTCAATTTGTAGTGTGTACGACGTTTGTTTTTCTTCGCTTTTGAAGTGTGACGTGCAGGTACTGCCATTTCTCTATTTCCTCCGAATTAATATTTATGTTCTTGATTTTAAATCAACTATAACAGAATAACATATCTTTTTTGTAAAGTAAAGTTACTTGACAAAAAACTTTCCAAGAAATGATATAGTTAAAAACTATATCATGCGATAACAAATACATATTTCACTGCTATAGCAGCAAGTGCTAGAATAGGCTTATTATTACATTAAGTGAAAGCATAAAAAGGAGTAAATAACTATGAGTAAAGTTCAATATCATTTTGATCATGTTGGTTCTTACCTTCGTCCACAAGCTTTAAAAGAAGCACGTGAAAAATTTGCCAATGGTGAGATTTCGCAAGAAGAATTGCTGAAAGTACAAGATGAATTGGTTAAGGAATTGGTTCATCATGAGGTAGAAAATGGTCTTCAAGTAGTTTCTGATGGTGAATTTGGTCGTTCTTGGTGGCACCTTGATTTCCTATGGAACCTAACTGGTTTTGAAGCTTACCAACAAGAAGATTCATATAAATTCCATGGAGCTAAGACACGTACAACCAACGTTCGTATCAATGGTAAGATTGCCGAAAATCCTAATCATCCTTTCTATCGTGACTTTGAATATCTTAAATCAGTGACTCCTGAAGGAATTACTCCAAAAGTAACTATTCCAAGTCCATCACTCATCATTAACCGTGACCACCGTAGTGATCTTTATGCAGATTACTATGATTCATGGACAGATTTTCTTGATGATTTGGCAAAAGCTTACCATGATACCATCCAACATTTCTACGATTTGGGTGCACGTTATGTACAGTTGGATGATACGACTTGGGGTTATTTGATTCAACAGTTTGAGAATGAAAAAAATAATCCTGAGAAAACAGCTGAGTTGGTAAAAATTGCTGAGGATGATGTATACACTATCAATAAAGCCTTGGAAGGTCTTCCAGAAGATTTGACTTTGGCTACTCATATTTGTCGTGGAAACTTTAAATCAACTTATCTTTTTGAAGGTGGCTATGATTCAGTAGCTAAATATCTTGGGAAATTGAATTATGATATCTTCTTCTTGGAATACGATGATGCGCGTTCAGGTAGCTTCGCACCACTTCCAACGATTTGGAATAACCGTGATCATGTTGAATTGGTGCTTGGTGTGATTACCTCTAAGGATCCAGCTTTGGAAGATGTAGATGCTGTTATCGCTCGTATCCATGAAGCGGCTGAGCTTGTACCACTTAAGAACCTTGGTATCTCAACTCAATGTGGTTTTGCATCAACTGAAGAAGGCAATATCTTGACTGAGCAAGACGAGTGGAATAAATTACAATTGATTAAAACAATTACTGATAAAGTTTGGTCATAATAGAAAAATGTAGAGGACAGGCTCAGCTTGTTCTCTCTTTTTATGAGTATAGAAAGGAAGTGTCATGAATTATCAAGAGATAGGGCCGAAAATTTTAAAAGCTGTAGGAGGAAAGGAAAACGTTCATAATCTAACTCATTGTGCTACACGTTTACGTTTTACCTTAGCAGATGATTCTAAAGCTGATGATAAAGTTGTTCAAACTATCTAAGGTATTGTGAGTTTGGCTAAGAGTGGTGGCCAGTATCAAGTTGTTGTTGGGAGTGATGTACCAAATGTATACCGTGCTTTGGAAGGCTTATTAGACCTAGATGAAGTGTCTAAAGAATCATCGGAAAAACAAGACAGAACTCCTCTTCAAAGCTTTTTAGCCCTTATTTCTGGGATTTTCACACCAATCTTACCGGTAATTACAGCAGCAGGGATGATCAAAGCCGTTTTGTCTCTTTTGGTTGTCTTTAAGGTAGTAGCTGTAGATGATGTTAACCATCAAGTTCTTAATTTTATTGCTGATGCTGAATTTTATTTTTTACCTGTATTTTTAGGTGCTTCAGCAGCTCGATAGTTTAAGACAACCGCTCAATTGGGGATGTTGATTGGTGCTATTTTATTACACCCAACTTTTACGCAGATTGTGACAACTGCCAAGGAATCAGGTCATGGCGTCTCTTTCTTTAGTATCCCCCTTACATTAACTTCTTACTCATCAACGGTTATTCCTGTTATTTTGGCAGTTTGGTTTATGAGTTATGTGGAGCGCTTTGCAATTAAAATTTCATCAAAGACTGTTAAATTTTTCTTGGTGCCTATGATTACGACCTTGATCACTGCAAACGTAACACTTTTGATTTTAGGTCCAGGTACTTTAGCTTCAAATGTGGCTCAGGGTGGAGCAGCTCTTGCTATTGCTTTAAAAACTAAGGATAAAAATAAAAAAGCTCTGGTTTCATCTGCTGGAATTACTGCGATTTGTGGGATTACGGAACCGGCTCTTTATGGGGTAACTTTGCAAAATAAAGCAGCCTTATAGGATCTATTGGTGCAGGGGGAGTAGGTGGCTTCTTCCTTGGTATTTTAGGTGTGAGAAATTTTGCGGGCGGTTCCCCTGGTCTCTTGACGATTGCAGCCTATATCGGTGAAGACACACTTAAATATTTTTACACAGCTATTGCAGGTCTTGTAATTTCTGTTGTGGTCTCTTTCATTGTGACCTTCGTTCTTTATAAAGAAGATTAATGATTGTGGCAGGCCGAGAGGTCTGTTTCTTTCTTACGTTGAAAAAACCTCTACCATTTCCCAAAAGCTATGTAAATTATGATAGAATAGAGTGATTATATCTGTAATAACGGAAAAGGAGGGCAGGTCTATTTGAGACCTGTATCATCATTATGAAACTTCAAAAACCTAAGGGAACGCAGGATATTTTACCTGCTGATAGTGCTAAATGGCAGTACGTAGAAAATGTTGCACGTGAAACATTTAAGAAATACAATTATGGTGAAATTCGTACCCCTATGTTTGAACATTACGAGGTCATTTCACGTTCAGTAGGTGATACAACTGACATCGTTACTAAGGAAATGTATGATTTTCATGATAAGGGAGACCGTCATATTACACTTCGTCCAGAAGGAACAGCACCGGTTGTACGCTCTTATGTAGAAAATAAACTCTTTGCGCCAGAGGTTCAAAAACCCGTTAAAGTTTATTATATTGGATCAATGTTCCGTTATGAACGTCCTCAAGCAGGACGCTTGCGTGAGTTCCACCAACTTGGTGTAGAGTGCTTTGGATCAAAAAATCCAGCCACAGATGTTGAAACCATTGCTATGGCCTACCAACTCTTTAATACGCTTGGCATCAAGGAAGTTACCCTTCATTTGAATAGCCTTGGAAATACTGATAGTCGTCTGGCTTATCGTCAGGCCTTGATTGACTACTTGACACCAATGCGTGATACTTTATCAAAAGATAGTCAACGCCGTTTGGATGAAAATCCTTTGCGAGTACTCGATTCAAAAGAAAAAGAAGATAAGGTTGCAGTTGAAAATGCACCCTCTATTCTTGATTATTTAGATGACGAAAGTCAAGCGCACTTTGACGAAGTGCGTGCCATGCTCGATAGTCTTAATATTCCTTATGTGATTGATACTAATATGGTACGTGGCCTTGATTACTACAACCACACGATTTTTGAATTTATTACCACTATTGATAAGTCTGAATTGACAATCTGTGCGGGCGGTCGTTACGATAGTTTGGTTGAATACTTCGGTGGTCCAGAAACAGCTGGTTTTGGTTTTGGACTTGGTTTAGAACGCTTACTTTTAGTTCTTGATAAACAAGGTATTGAACTTCCGGTGGAAGAAAGTCTAGATGTTTACATTGCGGTACTTGGTTCAGGTGTTAATGGTAAAGCTCTTGAGTTAGTTCAAGCTATCCGCTATCAAGGATTTAAAGCTGAACGTGATTACCTTGGACGGAAGATTAAGGCACAATTCAAGTCAGCAGATACCTTCAAGGCCAAGACTGTTATCACATTAGGTGAGAGTGAAGTGGAGTCAGGTCAAGTTAATGTCAAAAATAATTCTACTCGTGAGGAAGTTACTGTAAGTTTCGAAGAGCTAACTAAGAACTTTGCAGCAGTCCTCAAACAGTTAGAAAAGTAGGGGGCATATGATTAGTATAGTTGATATGCTCAAACGGAGTGAAAAGTTTAGTTTGGCTTTTGATCGTAGTATGCCTATTCGTTTCCAACAACAGTTTTGGCAGTTGATTGTTTTTCTTGATAAGCATGAAATTACTTGGTTTAATGATGACCCTGCAAGTGATCATGCGATGTGTCAGCAATTACTTGGTCAAGTTTGGCGTCAAGATTGTCAAGATGTAGTCTTGAGTTTTGAAACTCAGGAACGTTATTTGGGATGGCAGGTAGACGAGGAAACTGATGAACTTAGTGTTATCATTGAAGATGTTTACGGTTTCCGCTGGAATAGTTTACTTGACTTAGAAACAGCTGATTATCGTTTTGAAGATTTTGAAGAGTTTGCTGAAGATTACGTGGATACTAGTGATTTGTTGAAACAATTTGGCAAATAGTTTGATAAAAAAGAAAGTCTATTAAAATTCTAACCTGAAATGGGTGGGGTTTTGATGGGCTTTTTGCTATAATAGTTAGGACTAAAAAATTAACGAAAGAAGTGTATTTATGGAACGTTCTATGTATGCCGGACGTGTTCGTAGTGAACACATCGGAACTACTATTACTTTGAAAGGTTGGGTATCTCGCCGTCGTAACCTCGGAGGTTTGATTTTCATCGATCTTCGTGACCGTGAAGGTTTGATGCAGTTGGTTGTTAACCCTGAGAATGCGGATGCAACTGTGGTTGAAACAGCTGAGAGCTTGCGTAGCGAATTTGTTATTGAAGTAACAGGAACTGTTGAAGCGCGTGAACAAGCTAATGATAACTTGCCTACAGGTGCTGTCGAACTTAAAGTTGAAGACCTTAAAGTCCTTAATACTGCTAAAACAACACCATTTGAAATCAAAGATGGTGTTGAGGCTAGTGATGATACACGTATGCGTTACCGCTACTTGGATCTTCGTCGTCCAGAGATGTTGGAAAACTTTAAGCTCCGTGCAAAGGTAACTCACGCCATCCGTAATTATCTTGATGACTTGGAATTTATCGATGTTGAAACGCCAATGTTGACAAAATCTACACCAGAAGGTGCTCGTGATTACTTGGTTCCAAGCCGTGTTAGCCAAGGCCACTTTTATGCTCTTCCGCAAAGTCCCCAAATCACTAAACAATTATTAATGAATGCTGGTTTTGACCGTTATTATCAAATTGTTAAGTGTTTCCGTGATGAAGATTTGCGTGGAGATCGTCAACCTGAGTTTACACAAGTTGACTTGGAAACCTCATTCCTTAATGAGCAAGAAATCCAAGATATTACTGAAGGATTGATTGCTAAAGTCATGAAAGAAACTAAAGGTATTGAAGTTACACTACCATTTCCACGTATGTCTTATGATGATGCCATGAATAACTATGGTTCTGACAAGCCAGATACACGCTTTGACATGCTTTTACAAGACTTGACAGAGGTTGTCAAGGGGGTAGACTTCAAAGTGTTTGCTGAGGCACCAGCTGTTAAGGCAATTGTTGTCAAAGAAAATGCAGACAAATACTCACGTAAAAGTATTGACAAGTTGACAGAGTTTGCCAAACAATTTGGCGCTAAAGGTCTTGCTTGGGTTAAGATGACTGACGGAGCTCTAGCTGGTCCAGTTGCTAAATTCTTGACAAGTATTGAAGAAAAGTTGACAGATGCTTTACACCTTGAAGAGAATGATCTAGTTCTTTTTGTAGCAGATACTCTTGAAATCGCTAATAACACACTTGGTGCTTTGCGTAATCAGATTGCTAAAGAACTTGACATGATTGACAATACTAAGTTCAACTTTCTTTGGGTTGTCGATTGGCCAATGTTTGAGTGGTCTGAAGAAGAAGGACGCTATATGTCTGCTCACCACCCATTTACTTTGCCAACAGAAGATTCTGTAGCAGAGCTTGAAGGTGATCTTTCCAAGGTTCGTGCTGTGGCTTATGATATTGTCTTGAATGGTTATGAGCTTGGTGGGGGTAGTCTACGTATCAATCATAAAGACCTACAGGAACGTATGTTGAAAGCCCTTGGCTTCTCTGAAGAATCAGCCTACGAGCAATTTGGATTCCTTCTTGAAGCTATGGACTATGGTTTCCCACCACATGGTGGTTTGGCTATCGGTCTTGACCGTTTTGTTATGCTTCTTGCAGGTAAAGATAATATCCGTGAAGTGATTGCCTTCCCTAAAAATAATAAGGCATCAGATCCTATGACTCAGGCTCCAAGTCTTGTGGCTGATAAACAGTTGGAAGAACTTGCCCTTCATGTAGATTTAGAAAATGAATAAAGCACCTCTTCATAAACATGTTAAATTTGTAGCGAAAAAGTCTGCGAAGAGAATGGGCGTTTTGCAGGCTGTTCGTAGTATTTCCCGTGAAAAGTATACTGAAAAAGTCTCAGCGTCTTTACTTTATGGGCTCTTATCGTCAATCGCCGTTAATTTCTTTTTTCAACCTGGACATGTTTACTCCAGTGGAGCGACAGGTTTGGCACAGGTTTTATCGGCATTGAGTGTTAGAACTTTGGGCTTTGAGATACCAGTATCATTGACTTTCTACGCGATTAATATCCCTCTCTTGATTTTGGCTTGGTATAAGATTGGCCATAAATTTACTATCTTTACCTTCATTACAGTAACGATGAGTTCCCTTTTTATTCAGGTGATGCCACATGTAACCTTGACAGAGGATCCTTTGATCAATGCTATCTTTGGTGGTTTGGTCATGGGAACAGGGATTGGTTTCGGTTTAAAATCTCGTATCTCTAGCGGAGGAACGGATATCGTTAGCCTCACTATTCGTAAGAAAACAGGCCGTGATGTTGGTAATATCTCCTTGATTGTCAATGGGATTATCATGGTTTTTGCGGGCATTCTTTTTGGTTGGAAATACGCTCTCTATTCAATGGTTACGATTTTTGTTTCTAGTCGAGTAACGGATGCGATTTTCACTAAACAAAAGAAAATGCAGGCTATGATTGTTACAAGTAATCCAGATCCAGTTGTACGAATGATCCAGAAGAAACTCCACCGTGGAGTAACGATGATTAACGATGCGGAAGGAACATATAATCACGAAAAGAAAGCCGTATTATTGGCGATTATTACGCGTGAAGAGTATACTGACTTCAAGCATTATATGAGAAAAGCAGACCCTAAAGCCTTTGTCTCCATTGCAGAAAATGTACATATTCTAGGTCGTTTTGTTGATTTAGATGACTAACAAAAAAAGGAAGTTGACGAACGTTAGCTTCTTTTTTGTTGGAGAGAATTCTTGACGAAATGCTTGCTTGACTTTACAATATCAGTATGATTAGATTTTTAATTCCAACCGCAAAAGAAATGAAGGCCAGTAAGGAAGTTACATCTCAAAAACTATCCAAAAAAAGTGCGGCTATCCTAACTGAAATGGCAAAATTATCCACAGATGAATTGTCCACAGCTTATAAAATAAAGCCTGAGCAGGCTGAGAAAGAAAAGCAGCGCTGGGCTGCGATTTTGTCGGGAGAAGCGAAGAACTATCCGGCTGTCGAGCTTTTTAATGGACTGATGTATCGTCACATCAAACGTAGTGACTTATCCACATGTGAAAAAGATTTCTTAGGTCAACAAGTATTTATCACATCTTCTTTTTATGGAATCATTCCCGCTTTTTACCCGATTCAAGAACATCGTCATGACTTTCATACGAAGATTAAGGTTAATAATCAGTCCTTAAAAAACTATTGGCGTGCTGAATATGATCAATTTTTAGAGGAGAGTCAAGCTCCAGTTGTTTCTTTACTTTCAAGTGAATTTGAAGATGTTTTTAGTCCAACTCTCCGTAAGCAGTTATTCACGGTTAGCTTTATGGAAGACCGCAATGGGGTTCTTAAGACTCACTCTACGATTTCCAAAAAGGCAAGAGGGGCTTTTTTGACAGCTGTTATGGAGGAGAATTGTCAAACGATTAATGCTTTACGAAAATTGTCTTTTGATGACTTTAACTATCGTGAGGATTTATCCTCTAACAATGAGCTAGTTTTTGTTAAAATCGTTTAAAAAAGTCTGAGTTATCAACTCAGACTTTTTTTATAGCATATCTTTACGATCGACTTGTTCATAGTTCGTTTGACCGTCATTTAGCTTGTCCCAAATAATGACTGCTCCTTGATCAAGAGATTTTTTGACATCAATAATACGTTGATTAGATGATCCTCTAAACTGGAGCATAAGGTTTTTTTTAGTGATGTCAAAGCGGCCATCTACGAGAATATCAACGAGTTGAAGAAGTTCTAGCTTATCAGGAGTTTCGAGCATTAACTCCTCCCAAGTATAACCAGTCCAAGACCAGATATCTTTTTCTGGAAGTTCCTCACGAATGCGTTTGACTAGGGGTATGAGAATTCCTGTGTTTAGGAAGGGTTCACCACCAAGTAGCGTGAGACCTTGTACGTAAGGTTGAGCTAGATCCCTCATGATTTGTTCTTCAAGTTCTTTAGTATAGGGAATTCCTGCCTTAAAGGACCAGGTGGCAGCGTTATAGCATCCCTCGCAATGAAACATGCAACCAGAGACGTAAAGGGAGTTACGTACGCCTTCACCATCAACGAAATTAAAAGCTTTGTAGTCAATAATGCGTCCTAGGCTAAGTTCTTCAGACTTCCATTCCTGTGGCTTTGGTGTATTCCATGTCATGATTCTACTCCAAATCTACCCAATAGCGCTCAGTTTCATGGCGAATGTCCTCCAACTGACCACCGTTGGCTAATATAACAGCTCGGCTAGCAGGATTCTTGATACTACAAGTGACCAGAACACGATGAATATTCTTTTCTTTAGCTATTTGTAAGCCTTGACGGAGAGATTCTTTCGCATAACCCTTTCCTCGTTCGGATGGACGGATAGAGTAGCCGATATGGCCCCCTTTTTCTAGTAAGTAGTCATTTAATCGGAGACGAAGGTTGAGAAAGCCAAGAGCCTGGCCTGCTTCGTCAAAACTAACCAGCTGGATAGCAGGAACCCAGTTTTCAGGAATATTGAGTCCCGCTTCCGCTTGAAGATTTTCTTCTAGCCACTCTTCATAAACAAAATTGTCGGCGTTCCAAAATCCACCATCATGAGCAGCTTGCTCCCTTTCAAATTCAGCCATCATCTCTAAGATAGCTTCTTTATCTGTTTGACTTGGACGGCGTAAAATCATATTACTTCTTCTTTCCAGCTTTTTTCAAAAGGGCTTGGACACGTGCTTTTTTATCATTTTTGACGGTTGCATTTTTTTCGTGGTAACGTTCCACTTGTTGCATACCTTTATAATCTAATTGATATTTTCCCATAATATTCCTTTCTAAAAATGAAATAAGCAAAGCAGTTGGAAGGTATCATCCAGCTGCTTCTAGTTTATTATAATGTATTCTAGGTCTTATTAAAGGTGTTTACCTTCATATTTTATGGTTGAACCGTTCATGTGTTTGACTCGAGCTGAGATTTCTTTGTGGCGTCCTTTAACCATTGGGCGTGCCTGTGGATTTCCTAGATAACCGCAAGTACGTTTGACAACATCAACTGTTTTAGGATCTGTGTTGCCACAGTTAGGACACATGAATCCACGTTCTGTTGGGGTGAAGTCCCCTTCAAAGTCACACTTGTAGCATTTATCTATTGGAGTATTCGTTCCAAGATAACCGACACGGTCATAAGCAAAGTCCCAGACAGCTTCGAGTGCTTTAGGGTTTTGCTGGAGGACTGGATATTCACAATAATGGATGAATCCACCAGTTGCGCCAGCTTCTGGGTAAGCTTTTTCGAATTCTAATTTTTCAAATGGTGTTGGATTTTTACGAACATCGTAGTGGAAAGAGTTGGTGTAATATTCTTTATCTGTGATATCAGTCACGACACCGAATTTTTCAGTATCCAAACGACAGAAGCGATCAGTCAAACTTTCTGATGGTGTTGAATAAACAGAGAAATGATAATCATATTCGTCAGACCAACCTTCACAAGCATTTTTCATAGCTTTTACGATATTTAAAGTAAATGCCTTGGCTTCTAGATTTGTCTCCCAGTCACTACCATAAAAAACAGATGCTACTTCATAAAGCCCAATATAACCAAGTGATACGGTTGCACGACGATGTTTGAAGAGTTGATCTACATTGTCGAATTTACCTAGACGTTGGCCAAAGGCCCCATACTGATAAAGTATAGGCGCATTAGCAGGTGTAGCTTCTTTGACACGTTCAACTCGATAGACGAGTGCATCTTTGGCAATTCCCATTCTTTCTTCAAAAATTTCCCAAAATTTATCTTGGTCTCCCTTAGATTCTAGGGCAATTCGAGGAAGATTAAGGGTTACAACCCCCAGATTCATTCGTCCAGAATTAACTTCAACACCATTTTCATCCTTCCACCCCTGTAGGAAGGAACGACATCCCATAGGAGCCTTGAAGGAACCCGTCAATTCAATGACTTTGTCATATGATAGGACATCCGGGTACATACGCTTTGTTGCACATTCAAGAGCTAGTTGCTTAATATCGTAGTTAGGTGAGCTAGGCTCTAAGTTAAGTCCACGTTTTAAGGTAAAAATCAGTTTAGGGAAAATAGCTGTACGGTGTTCGGAGCCAAGTCCTAAAATACGAACTTGTAGGATAGCCTTTTGGATTTCACGCTCAAACCAGCTTGTTCCCAAACCGAAACCTAGAGAGGTAAAGGGAGTCTGTCCATTTGAAGTGAAAAGCGTATTAATCTCATATTCAAGAGATTGCATAGCATCGTAGATATCTTTGCGCGTTTTGGCGCGTGCATAATCTTCACGTTTTTCTTCAGCTACCCACTCTTTAGCATCAGCTAAGTGTTTTTTGTAGTTAAGTTTTGCGTAAGGAGCTAAAAACTCATCGATACGGTCAGCAGTACAGCCACCATATTGACTAGAGGCAACATTTGCGATGATTTGTGAAATTTGTGCTGTTGCAGTTTGAATGGATTTAGGACTTTCAACTTCAGCGTTACCAATTTTAAAACCATTTGCCAACATGCCTTTGAAGTCAATCAAACAACAGTTGGTCATAGGTGTGTAGGGGCTATAGTCTAAATCGTGGAAATGGATATCTCCCTTTTGATGAGCATTTGCCACGTGTGGAGGAAGCATCTTAAGTCCTACAGATTTTCCGACAATTCCTGCGGTTAAATCACGTTGTGTATTGTAAAGGTCGCTATCTTTATTAGCATTTTCATGAACAACAGCTTGATCTTTATTAACAAGTTTACTGATGGTGAAATTGATGTCAGTAGCCTGAGAACGCTCAAAATCACGTTTGGTACGATAGTTAATATATTCTTGAGCGATAGTATATTCGTTAGCTTCGAGTAACTCGTGCTCTACAATGCTTTGGATTTCATATATTTTGATATTTTGAGTGAAGCGGTCATTGATTTCAGCAACAATACGGTTGGCAATTCCCTCCAACTTTGCTTCAATTAAGGGTGTGATAGGTGTAATAGCTTCACTCGCTTTGAGAATAGCTTCATATATTTTACTTGAATCAAAGACAACCATACGACCATCACGTTTGATGACTTTGATATCAGGGTTGATTGTAACCTTTTCTTTTTCTAATGTAATCATCTAAAAATCACCTCGTTACTAATTATAGCACTAGGCAAAAAAAAATCAATATATTGTGGTATATTTTTATTCCAACCACTATATATTGATTTTTTGACCTATTTTAGGACATAAACAATGTATCGTTTAACGCCTTTTACAGGGGCCTTTTTATAGTTTTTTGAAAGTGTAGATTTAACCTCAGAAGGTAGTTGTGTATCCTGTTGGACAACGATATATTGTGCTGAATCTTGGATAATAGTATCTGAAAGAGCTTTCTGATGACTAGATTTAGCTGTGTTAAGTTCTGGAAGAACAAATTGTGAGGCTGCTTTACGACTGCTTTCCAAATAAATCTTTGCTGAGGAATCGTAAACGTAAATCGTTTCATCTTTCTTGGTATTTTTAGAGAGGTAATTTGCAACAGTACTACGTTCAGTATTATTTCCTAAATTGAATAGGAACATAATGATTGGTATCGCAAAAGCGAATGCAAAGACTGCAATAGGTAAGAAGTAATTGCGACTAAGGAAGATACCAAAAACTTTAAGTGTGTGAATCTGGTTACCATTACGACGTCGGTGAGAAGTTCGCTCTACTCTCTTTTTAATAGCATCATCTAAAGAAAGTGCTGTTAAGACTAGACCATAAGGTACGATATTGAGTATACTGTAAAGTCCAAAACTTTGAGAGAACAAGCTGTAAACCACTGTAAAGATAAAACTAAGGAGCAGTACCCACTTGATACTCTTATCTTTAGCCTCACCAAGAAGGTGGTTGCTTGTAGTAAGTGCACCAATAAGTAACCCAGAGCCTAAAACAGCAAAGCTTTGATAGGCTAATGTAAGTAGAAAGTCATTTTTTTCTACAGCGAGTTGTGTAAAGTTGTAAACCAAAACTTGGTTAATGTAGTCCGATGTAATTTGTAAATTAAGGATAAAGTAAAGACATAGATACAATACTAGAATATTACCAAAAACAATACAAAGAACTTGATAAAAACCACGAGCAAAGTGTTTGTTGACAAGGTTGTAAACGAAGATTGTCACAAGTGACAATATCCAGAAAATAAGAGTTCGAGCTTCAAAGAGGGCCCCGGCAGTTCCAGCAAAGCCGTAAAGAATAAAGGCTTCGTCACGACTATGACCCGCAAAGTAACGAGTTAAGAAGAAGATTGCACCTAGGACAAAAGGCATAGCAAATTGGATAGGGTAAAGCCCACCAAAACCAAGTGTTCCATTAGTGACATAGAAAATAATACTAATTAGAGTGGCAATTTCCTTCTTACTTGTCATGTGCATGACAGTCTTGTAAAGGTAACTACCAGAAAGATAGTAGGCGAGGAATTGTATAGGAATTAGCCAAAGCGTTGATCCTAAACGGAAAGCCAGAGAAACCAGGAGGTAATAAAAGAATCCACCTGTCGCAAAAAAGTCGGAGTAAGGTAAGCTACCATTGGCAAACATTTTTGCAATATAAAGGTTTTGAGACTGTATATTATTGGCAAAGTCTGTAAAGCAGGGAACTGCTATACTAAAAATACTTAAGATCAAACTGAAAATCAGGATATGACCTTTATGCTTCCATGGAAGTGAGATCTTAGTTTTTTTCTCTATTTGAGAAGAATCTGATTCTTCGGTATGTCCTTGAATTGTCACTTCAATCTTTTCGGATTGACTATCTTGTGTATGAGATCGATGGTGGCTTCGATGATAACCTTGGTAGCCACTTGAATCTACAGTATTGTCTTCGTTGTATGGACTCACAATTAAACTCCTTTGTTGACATTTGGAAAGTTATAAATAGAAGGGTCTTGCCTCCTAATTGTCTTATTTAAAGTATATCAGATAATACCATTTAGTCAATTTTCCTCTAATTTCTTACATTTAATAAAAAATATCTAAAAAAGAGACTGAGATACAATATCCCAATCTCTTTTTAGCAAGCCATTTCTTTGCCTATGGCATTGAATATTTTTAGTTTTCGTCGATAAAGCTATTGAAAACTTCTTCGATCATATCCCATTCAGCATCTGAATCTTCAGGGATTGGTTGAAGGTCGCCTTCAGTACCGTCTTCATTTTCAGTGAATGAGTATGCTTGTATTTCGATTTCTCCATTAGCATCTTCTTCAGCACCAGCTGGTACTAAAAGAACATAGTTTTTACCAAATTCTTCGCGTCCATCAATAGTCAACAAGATTTCAAAAAGTGTTTCATTTCCTTGTTCGTCTACTAAAGTGATGACTTCATGATCATGGTTGTGGTCGTGATTGTGTGACATATTGTTCTCCTTTTTGAAGAGAGCGCTGAATAGTGAGGAAAATCTAGTATATTTGCTTGTCAGTTTACTAGATTGTCACTTGACTATTAGGTCTCTATTACACTTTCTTAAAACATTCGATCGAGGTAGTTTTGTAGAATAAGTTGGGCAGCTAATTTATCAATAACTTTTTTACGTTTTCCACGGCTGACATCTGCTTGTTCAACTAACATACGCTCGGCTTGAACAGTTGTCAAGCGCTCGTCTTGGTAATCTACAGGAATTCCAAAGATTTCCTTGATTTTGTCACCATAGGCTTTGCTTGCCTCAACACGTGGTCCTTCAGTGTTATTCATGTTTTTAGGAAGACCAACAACAAATTTTTCTACCTTATATTCTTTAACGAGCTCGCCTAGTCGGTCGAAACCAAACTCTTCAGCCTCCTCGTCAATTTTGATAATTTCAACGCCTTGGGCCGTAAAACCGAGGGGGTCACTAATCGCAACTCCTACTGTTTTTGAGCCAACATCAAGTCCCATTACTCGCATTAGAGGTCAATTCCATTTCCTTTAAGATAATAGCGAACGAGTTCTTCAACGATTTCATCACGTTCGTATTTACGAATCTGGTTACGGGCGTCATTATAACGCGGAACATAAGCAGGGTCACCGCTCAGAACATAACCGACGATTTGGTTGATAGGATTATAACCTTTCTCAGCCAACGAACGGTAGACATTTGTCAAAGTATTACTGATTTCATCTTTGCTACCGTCGTCTAGGTTGAAACGAACAGTTTCATCTGTAAATCCCATACTGACACCTTCTTTCTATAAGAATTATCTGTTAGTTCTTTATTATAACATAAGTATACCCAAAAGGGAAAGATGATAAATAAAAAAAGAGACGACTAAAGTCATCTCTCTTAATATCCAATAAGATTAAACGCGTTCAACTTTACCAGATTTAAGCGCACGAGCTGAAGCCCAAACTTTTTTAGGTTTACCATCAACAAGGATAGTAACTTTTTGAAGGTTAGGTTTAACGGCACGTTTAGTTTTGTTCATAGCGTGTGAACGGTTGTTTCCAGAAACAGTTTTACGTCCTGTAAAGTAACATACTTTAGCCATTTCGTGTTTTCCTCCTAGGTAGAATTTATTACGGATGTGCTAGCACCACATACCAAAACATTCTATCATAAGAATTTAGGTTTGACAAGAACTATTTATGATTTCTTTTTGTAACAAAATAGTATATGCTTATTATAATAAGAAAAAATCAGTTAAAAAAGGAGAGAAGATGCCAGATAATCTTGCTCTACGCATGCGTCCACGTACAATTTCAGAGGTGATTGGTCAGAAGCATCTGGTTGGTGAAGGTAAAATTATTCGCCGTATGGTAGAAGCGAATATGCTATCGTCAATGATTCTCTACGGGCCACCAGGAATCGGGAAGACCTCAATAGCTAGTGCTATTGCAGGAACAACAAAATTTGCTTTTAGAACCTTTAATGCTACAGTTGATAGCAAGAAACGCCTGCAGGAAATTGCGGAAGAGGCTAAATTTTCAGGTGGCTTAGTTCTGCTCCTAGATGAGATTCATCGTTTAGATAAAGCTAAACAAGACTTTTTATTACCACTCTTAGAGAATGGTAATATTATCATGATTGGGGCTACAACGGAGAATCCGTTTTTTTCTGTAACACCAGCCATCCGTAGTCGTGTACAAATATTTGAGTTGGAACCACTCTCTAACGAGGATATTAAGGAAGCTATCCTAGGTGTTTTAGAGGACAAGGAGCGTGGTTTTGACTTTGATGTCCAGTTAGATGATGATGCTCTAGATTTTATTGCTACGGCTACTAATGGTGATTTACGTTCGGCTTATAATTCGTTGGATCTAGCTGTCATGTCGACGCCAGCTTCAGAAGATGGGTTTCGCCATATTACTTTAGATACAGTGGAAAATAGTTTACAACGTAGCTATATCACCATGGATAAAGACGGTGATGGACACTATGATGTGCTCTCTGCTTTGCAAAAATCTATTCGAGGCTCTGATGTTAATGCCAGTCTTCATTATGCAGCGCGTTTGGTTGAAGCAGGAGATCTCCCTAGTCTAGCGCGGCGCTTGACTGTGATTGCATACGAGGATATTGGTTTAGCTAATCCTGATGCGCAAGTTCACACGGTTACAGCTTTGGAAGCTGCACAGAAAGTAGGTTTCCCAGAGGCGCGTATTTTGATAGCCAATGTAGTTGTTGACTTAGCTTTATCTCCTAAGTCGAATTCTGCTTATATGGCTATGGATGCTGCCTTGGCAGACCTTAGAAAATCAGGAAATTTACCGATTCCTCGTCATTTGAGAGATGGGCACTATGCTGGAAGTAAGGAACTGGGCAATGCACAAGATTACAAGTATCCCCATGCTTATCCTGAAAAGTGGGTCAAGCAACAATACCTTCCGGATAAATTAAGAGGTGTGAATTATTTCCAACCCAATGAAACCGGGAAATATGAAAGAGCTCTTGGAGCTAATAAAGACCGAATCGATAAGTTATCTAGATAATGCGAGAGGAATCAAGGAAAACGATTGCAAAAAAATTGATTTTTCCTCTTGCAATAATTTTCAAAAGTGGTATTATAAAAACATAGAAATTGCTGTGGTATACGAATCCACATATAAGTGTTGACCGACTAATTTTTGTATTATCGGGAGACAGAGGTCTATTAACAGTGTGCAGGCTGGCTCACCCAGAAGCAACTGAAGTTAGTAGCGAGTCGCCCACCTGCTTTTTTACGTCGCGGGTTCAATACAAACCGTGGATCATCGGTACCAATACAGCATCCAGCCTCCTTAGCTCAGTTGGTAGAGCAGTGGACTCTTAATCCATGGGTCACAGGTTCGAGCCCTGTAGGGGGCATAGAAATACAGAAGAAAAAGCCTTGATTTAAAAGGCTTTTTTGCTTGTCTATAACTGATTTGCCCCATCATTTGCCCCATATTTTTTTATGAGCAATCTTTCCAGACATCTTTGATTTGATTAAATTCCTCAAAAATTTTCTCCTCTAAAGTGTGTCCATATACTTCTACTAACATTGAAATATCTCTATGCCCTAGAATTTTTGCAATAACCCCAAGGTCAAATCCTTTGTGCCAGAGGTAACTTCCATAGGTATGACGTGCTCCTTTTGTCGTGATAATTGGATAAATATCTAATTCATTTAAAAGAACACTCAAAGCTTTATTGACACTAGCAATATCTGGTACCATATGAATATATCCATAATGCTGAAAAATCATTTTATACCTGTTCTTGATACCTAGCTCTTTATTAGCCTTCTCTTGTTCAATTTTTAGGACTTGTAATATCTTAATACATTCTTCGTCTATCGGTACCATACGAATAGACGTTTTGTTTTTTGGAGGGACAAATTTATGAGAAAGGGTATTAAACCTTCTATATGTTTTTAACAGTCCTCTGTCAAAGTCAACTTCATTCCAAGTTAACGCTATTAACTCTCCAAACCTCATCCCTGTTTTTAATAGAAAATAGACGATATAAGGAACAATTGATCGTTGGTAATCAAATTTTCTCTTTACTGCTAAAAGTAAATCCAGATAGTCCTTTTCTGTATGCAAATATTTCTCTTCGGTCATCTGTTGTTCTTTGGATGAAAATAACTCGACATGTTGTGTAAAATCATCTATTAGAACTTTGTCGGCAATTGCCATTTGGATGCTCTGATGGATTCCAGTATTCAATCTACCAAGAAAATTTCTACCAACTGTTTGCCCATACTTATTCATTATTCTTTGGTATTCACTCGCACGAATTTGAGTGACTTTTTTATTTCCAAATAATCTTTCAATTGTGTTTTTACGGAGAAGATATTTTTTCTTTGTCTCTTCCGACCTGCTACTCGGTAGAATTTTTAGTTCAAGCCATTCTTGATATAGATCTACAAGAGAAATATCTCTAGAAATTCTTTTCCCTAAACGAAGTTCTTGCAGAATCGGTTCAGCTTCTGACTCTGCAAGCTTTTTTGTTTTAAAACCGCTATTATGAGCAACAGTCTTTCCTTCGTTACGAATTTCATAGGTCCATAAGTTGCTATCTCCTCGCTTTCGATAACGAACACTTGCCATATTACGCCACCTCTGTTCCTAGAATCTCATTTACAACACTTTTTGGAACAACCATCAAACGTTTGCGATTATAAAATGTATAGCCTCGTGATACAAGTAATTCTCTTGCCTGATGAATGATATCATTCGCTGTATGAGGGCGATAGCCCATTTCAATTAATTCTTTGTTACTAATTAAATTATTGTCCATAGTTATCCTCCTTATTTATTTTCTAAATTCAGAAACTCGCCTACAAGTAGTTGTAATTCTGTATTTAATTTAGGGAGATTCTGTATTAATACTTCTTTTAATTCTTCCGCAAATTGGTTCGTTTCTTCTCTCAATAGTTTGCGGACTCTTGTTTTTTTCTTTTTGATGCTGTCTGATTTTAAATTTGGAAAAGCCAATGATAACAGTTCAGGATTGTTGAGAAAGATAATTGTAAATGCTCTTTGCTCTACTCGAATATGTTCTAGCTTATAAAATCCGAAATTATCAAGTCGATTCATAATATCTTGGACCATCTCCTCACCAATCGCTTTGGTTCTGAGTTGGAACTCCAGTCTCCACCAAAACGGATTTACAGCCAAATCTAGCTTCTCTTCGCGCTTGTGAGCAATGATTTCTTTATTCTTATCATATAACCTAACTTGTACATTACTACCGTTAGAACCCCAATATTTCGTCTCTAATTCGCCCCCTCGACCATAGAAGACCTTATGGGTAACACCACCTTTAATATGTTGCAAATTAACGATATCAGGCCTGTTGAAAATGTCAAATGCTAAATCAAAACGAGACAAACGTACCATCAATGAATTCAATCTGGCAAAATACATTAATTGCCTCCATACTTTCATTCCATCAAATTCTTTTAAAGTATTAGGATTGAAATCAATTCGAATTAATTGTTCACCTCCATAAGTGGATAATTGAAAAAATATAATATTGATCGAATCATACTCATTAAAAACTTTAGCTAAAGTAAAGACATCATCTCGAACATTATCATATATTTCAAATGAGTCAACTTTTGTACTTATTGCCTGTTTCAGATTTTTGAAAATTCGTCTTAGGGAACCAGTGTCTGTATCCCAGATAACCGTTAATCTATCAATACTGACATCTAACCTCTGTACTAATTCTCCTATTTCACATCGTTCTTGAATGCTTCTTAAATCTTGTATAGAAACCAACAAAATTGTCCCCCCTTCTTTTAGATTTTTTAGGTCTCAGAAACACTGTCAAATCAACGTTTGCTCGTTCCGTCGTTCTTTGGACGTTGTCCTAAGTGTCCCTTTTTGCTGGCTGTTAGAATAGCCAGCTTTTGCTTGGCTAGAAATTGTCTGGACGGCAGCCTGCAGGACTTCGCCTGACTTCCCGTCAGGCTCGTCCCTTGCCCTTGTCCACACAATTTCTAGCTCCAAGGCTTCGAATAGTCATCAGTCATAGTCATAGTCATAGTCTCGTCCTCAAATTCCTCCTCACTCACTATTCCTAAACATATGAGTTATTTGTATCGTTTATAACTTATTTGTAAGTTATAAATATATTTTATAAAAAATATTTTGAGTAGTCAACTAAAAACTTGATTTGTAAGTTTATAGGTGATAGAATAAGTTTAAAATACAACATAGGAGTTTATCATGACCTTTATTATTCAAAATTTTGGACCCAATTTGGCACGACTACGCATAGAAAAAGGAGTAAGTCAAACTCAACTTGCGGAAGATTTAGGAATCGGTAAACAGTCCATCTCTGATTACGAAAAACAAAAAAGCTATCCTACCTTTGCAAATTTGGATAAGATAGCAGAATATTTTAATGCAACTCCAACCCAACTATTTGGAACTAGTAAAGAGATTGAGTTAGAAAAGAGTGTTCTTGAAACTAATGAATACTCTGATAAAGTAAGTGAAATCTTAAAAGCTGTCAAATACATCGAACATTTTCTAGAAACAGATGGACAGTACTTAGAGGATTTACTTTACCTAACAAGAGGCAACCAACTATACACAGAAGATGGAGAAGAGTTGTATATGGATCCAACTTCTCCGAAAAGAACATTTCATAACCAATATGAACCTGGTTTTATTGTAGCAAGAGATAAATCCCCACTAGAACTCTTAATTGAAAATAAGGACCTATTAGATTAAAAAAAGCGAGGATATGTACTGATCCCAAAAGTTAGATTTTCTCTGTCTAACTTTTGGGGTGCAGTACATTTTCAACTCTCTTATTTATTTTCTTATCTCACATAATTACTTCACATATCCAGGCTCATCAAATTCATTTTTTTTTCAATAACATATGCCACATTTGCATCCTTATTGGTCAAAGAACATATATCTATTGAACTACAAAAGCTCTCTGACCGCAAAATTCCGTTAATTTACAACCTTATTCCTACTTTCTATTTTACTTTTCTGACAGATAAGATTATAATAAGAAGTATTTATTTTCGGAGGTTTTTATGTCATTTCTATCAAAAAATTGGGCAGGACTGTTAGCCTGTCTTATCATTTCTATCATCTCTTGGGTTTTAGGAGGCTTTCTGCCTGTTGTGGGAGCACCTGTTTTCGCCATTTTTATCGGAATGATTCTCTACCCCTTTCTCACTCCCTATAAACAACTGGATGCTGGTTTGACTTATAGCGCCAAAAAATTGCTTCAGTATGCTGTTATCTTGCTTGGGTTTGGACTCAATATCTCACAAGTTTTCGCAGTTGGAAAATCTTCCCTTCCTGTCATCCTCTCGACTATTTCTATCGCTTTAATTATTGCTTTCTTTTTCCAACGATTTTTTAACATGGATACAAAGCTAGCTACCTTGATTGGGGTAGGCTCTTCTATCTGTGGCGGTTCTGCCATTGCAGCGACTGCTCCTGTTATTCACGCCAAGGAAAAAGAAGTAGCCCAAGCCATTTCTGTTATCTTTTTCTTCAATGTCTTGGCAGCTCTTATCTTTCCAACTCTAGGTTCTTGGCTCCATCTCTCCAACGAAGGTTTTGCTCTCTTTGCGGGTACTGCGGTCAACGATACTTCCTCTGTAACAGCCACAGCTAGCTCCTGGGATAGTCTGTATCATACCAATACTCTAGAATCTGCAACCATTGTCAAACTGACTCGTACCTTAGCTATTATCCCTATTACTCTCTTCCTCTCCTATTGGCAAAGCCGTCAACAAGACAACAACCAAGGAGTAAAGCTTAAAAAAATCTTCCCCGTTTTCATTCTCTACTTCATCCTAGCTTCTCTGCTAACTACCGTCCTTACTTCTTTTGGTGTTAGCAATAGCTTCTTTTCACCTCTCAAACAGCTCTCCAAATTCCTCATCATCATGGCTATGAGTGCTATTGGTCTCAAAACTAACCTCGTTGCTATGATCAAATCCAGTGGAAAATCCATTCTTCTTGGAGCCCTTTGCTGGATCGCTATCATCCTGACTAGTCTTGGCATGCAATTACTCATCGGTATTTTCTAAGAAAAAAGGGAGCCTAAAGGCTACCTCAGAACGTAGACAAACGTCATTTTTGGCGTTTGTCTTTTTGTATCTTCAAAGATATTTTGTCTTATCATCTACTATTCCATCCAAAAATCTGATTTAAAGCAAAATAAAAAGGGATATTCCCTATCCATTTCGATAATTTTTTCATTACCCATTCTTCATTATCAATCATCAAACACTCTGCCTGTGAGTTGGTACATGAGGTAAATGTGCTCCAAGGTTTTGACAATTCGCGTCACATGAAGTTATTTAAGCATCTCCTTTTCTCTCATTACCATTTTCTGTTATAATAAATTGTACTTCTAGAATAGAAAGGTCTTAAGATGGCAACTCTTATTAAGCATAAACGTGTAGAATTTTCAGAACTATTTTATGACCTAGTGTTTGTTTTTGCAATTTCAAAAGCAACTGCTTTAATTCACCCTATTCATAACGGTGTTTTGGCTTGGGACTCTTTACTTGATTTCTTCATCTCTGTCATGGTTATCATCAATTCCTGGATGATTCAAACCATTTATACCAATCGCTATGGAACAAACTCGTTATTTAACATGGTAATCATGTTTATCAACATGGGACTTATGCTCTTTATATCCAATATGATTGGATACAATTGGCAACAATGGTACTATCATACCTGTTGGGCTGTTGGCACATTAACCCTTACCTTATTTTTTCAATATTTGGTTCAGTTTTTTAGAGGATCAACCGATAGTGCTGATCGGGAAAGTATCAAAGGTTTTCTATGGTTGACAGGTCTACAAAGCTTAGGAGTCTATCTGGCAGCTCTTTTTCCTATTTACGTTGGAGTCTATATCTTTATTGCTAGTATTCTGCTAACATTTATTGTGCCAATTTTCTTGATTACTAAAGATGAGCATTTCCAAGTAAATCTTCCCCATTTAATCGAGCGCGTCTCCCTTCTTGTCATTATTACGTTTGGAGAGATGGTTATTGGGCTAGTTAACTTCTTTACAGTTGAGAATTTCTCGATATATTCGGTTCTTAATTTCGTTATCATGCTTTCTCTGTTCTTGTTTTATTTTGGTGAATTTGACCATGCTATTGACGAAGGATCCAATCAAAAGGGATTATTTATAATTTATAGTCACTATCCTATTTTCATTGGGCTTATGTTGATGACAGTTTCGATGGGTTTTCTTCTGAATCCTGAGGCTAATCTTCTCGTTGCAATCAGCTTCTTTTATATCGGAATTGGCCTCTTCCAAGCTGCTGTCCTAGCAAATGGGCCCTATAACAAAAACTATCTTCGCTATTCGAAAAGTTACTACTGTGCTCAAGCGACACTCTATCTGGCTGCCTTGATTCTCTCTTTGGTTTTCGCTTCGAATCCTACAATAGTGCTGAGTATTGCAACCATCTTCGCTCTAGCTATAGCCATTCATTTTATTTATTTTTATGTGACACAGAATAAAAAATATTCCAAATCTAACTGGGGGTTCTTTTAATGAGTTTATAACATAAAAAAGCTTTGGGAACCAAGGCTTTATATGATATCAATCACCGACCACGAAAATGTTTAGCTTACAGAACTGCTAGTGAAGCTCTAGAGGATGAGTTCGAGTAAATGTTGCACTTATTCTTGCAATTTATCATTTACTTGATGCACGAACTCGATATTTTTTTCGTTAATTTGTTTTTGCCCCACTTTTGCCCCATTTTTAAATCCTGACATTGAAAATACCTAAAAGTATTTCCCTAAAATCAGCTATATTTCAACATTTTTGTTTATTTTCAATATGAAAAGTTCTTACAAATTCATGTAGGGGGCATCTTAATATCGGGAAGAGACTTGCTTATAAGTCTCTTTTTATTTTTCTAAGAAAGAACTCACTTTAAACAGAAATTTACGTGCTTATTTGTCTAAACGAGAGTTGTTCCCAATGATAATTTCTTCTAAAAATATGCTTTGTGTTATGATAATAGTCAAGAGACAGAATTAAAAAAGGAGACATGAGTTGAAAATTGCAATCATTGGCTATAGTGGTTCTGGAAAGTCGACTTTGGCAAATTTTTTAGGTCAACACTACAATTGTGAGGTACTTCATTTAGATAAAATTCATTTCACATCAAATTGGCAAGAGCGAACAGTTGATGAAATGACTGGCGATATATCAACATTTATGCTACAAAGTGATTGGATTATTGAAGGGAATTACTCGGCCTGTCTTTATGAAGAACGTATGAGGGAAGCTGACTGTATTGTATATTTCAACTTTAACAGAGTTAATTGTCTCTATCGGGCGTTTAGGCGTTATTTAACATATAGGGGAAAGACACGTCCTAGCATGGCAGAAGGTTGTAATGAAAAATTTGATTTTGCATTTGTGAAATGGATTTTATTAGACGGACGTTCTAAAAAATATGTAGAGCGATATAATGCAGTTGTTAAAAATTATTCTGACAAGACAATTATTTTAAAGAATCAAAGGCAGTTAAATGATTATATGAAGCAGGTTAAATAGCTGATAGTTATACATAAGAAGCAAGGTTAAAAAGATATAGTAAATAACTAGTTGCAATCTTAGCTATAACTGTCAGAATATTTTGTAAGAAGTGCTTTCAACGTTGAACAAATAGACTTTTTTCTGCTATAATAAACTGTAACGCAAAACTTGTGGGTGAAATTCCCACCGTGAAGTTTTTCAAGAAAGGTGGGGACAGCCTCGTAAAGGTGGAGCTGTCCGTTATCAAAATAATATGACATCAGTAGTTGTTGTGGGTACCCAGTGGGGTGATGAAGGTAAAGGGAAAATTACAGATTTCCTAAGTCAAGATGCCGAAGTGATCGCACGTTATCAAGGTGGAGACAATGCAGGTCACACGATTGTTATCGATGGTAAGAAATTTAAATTGCACTTGATTCCATCAGGTATTTTCTTCCCAGAGAAAATCTCTGTTATCGGGAATGGTGTAGTGGTCAATCCTAAATCACTTGTCAAAGAGTTGGAATATCTTCATGCAGAAGGTGTGTCAACAGAGAGCCTTCGTATTTCTGACCGCGCACACGTTATTTTGCCGTACCATATTAAACTTGATCAACTGCAAGAAGCCGCCAAAGGTGACAATAAGATTGGTACAACTAACAAAGGTATTGGTCCTGCCTATATGGATAAGGCTGCGCGTGTAGGCATCCGTATTGCAGACCTTTTGGACAAAGAAATCTTTGCTGATCGTTTGAAAACGAACTTAGCTGAGAAAAACCGTCTTTTCAGTAAGATGTATGAAGCTGAAGAATTATCATTCGATGAGATTTTTGAAGAATACTACGCTTACGGACAACAAATTAAGCAATATGTCACAGATACATCCGTTATCTTGAATGACGCTCTTGATGCAGGTAAACGTGTCCTCTTTGAAGGAGCTCAAGGGGTTATGCTTGATATTGACCAAGGTACTTACCCATTTGTAACGTCATCAAACCCAGTTGCGGGTGGTGTTACAATCGGTTCTGGTGTTGGTCCATCTAAAATTAATAAGGTAGTTGGTGTATGTAAGGCCTATACGAGTCGTGTTGGTGATGGTCCTTTCCCAACTGAGTTATTTGATGAAGTGGGTGAACGCATCCGTGAAGTTGGTCATGAATATGGAACAACAACAGGACGTCCACGTCGTGTAGGATGGTTTGACTCAGTGGTGATGCGCCATAGTCGTCGTGTATCAGGTATCACAAACCTCAGCTTGAACTGTATCGATGTTCTCTCAGGTCTTGACACTGTAAAAATTTGTGTAGCTTATGACCTTGATGGTGAGCGTATTGATCACTACCCAGCTAGTCTTGAGCAACTGAAACGTTGTAAACCAATCTATGAAGAATTGCCAGGTTGGGAAGAAGACATTACAGGTTGCCGTAGTTTAGATGAGCTTCCTGAAAATGCTCGTAATTATGTTCGTCGTGTTGGTGAATTGGTAGGTGTACGTATCTCTACTTTCTCTGTAGGACCAGGACGTGAACAAACAAACATCCTTGAAAGTGTTTGGTCAAATATCTAAAGCCAACAAAAGGAGAATCTAGGAAACTAGGTTCTCTTTTCTCACGCCTTAAACATATAGATTAATATGAATGCTGCAACTGTTAAAAAAGGTTACTAATTTTTCGATATGATTAGGAAAGAAACCTTTCTATTTGATTAGTTTTTCGGTATAATATGGATTGATTGAATGAAAATTAATGAGAACCTACTTTCATGATTTAAAAGTGTGTTCATAATTTTGACGAAGAAAATAAGTGAGCATATCTCTTAATAGTTTTGGGCAAGAGGTGAATAATGAATAAGATTGTATTTGTTTGTCTGGGGAATATTTGTCGTAGCCCAATGGCAGAATTTGTGATGAAAGAGCTGGACCAAGAAAAGTCTTTGCATATCGAAAGTCGCGCGACATCTTCATGGGAGCATGGAAATCCAGTTCATCAAGGAACCCAAAAGATTTTAAGGAAATATGCTATTTCTTTTGACTCTTCCAAGGGCTCACAACAGATTAGTCAGGCCGATTTTGAGTTCTTTGATTTAGTTGTGGGAATGGATGAGTCAAATGTTGAGGATCTTCTACAGATATCTGCAGGGCGTTATGACGATAAAATCAAGCTTTTCCGACCTGGTGGAGTTCCGGACCCATGGTATACAGGTGACTTTGAAGAAACATACAAATTGGTAACTGCAGGTTGTCGAGATTGGTTACAGTGGATTAAGGATAGACAATGAATTTTAAACAACTAAAGGATTTTGATTTTAAAAATATTGATATTGACCGAAATCAATTTGAGCGTATTACAGTAGGGGTTATTATTTTATGTGCCCTGTCCTTGTTTTTGGTGACTATAAAAACGCAACATTCTATCAAGATTGATGGGACTAAGATTGCCTATAAAGGTCAGATGCAGAACCATCGTTTGAATGGTCAAGGAACTTTGACCTATGATAATGGTGATACCTATACGGGAGAATTTAAGAATGGTTCCTTTAATGGTCAAGGAACCTTCAAATCTCATGAGGGTTGGATTTATCAAGGAGAGTTCAAGTCTGGTCAAGCCGATGGTCAAGGAAAATTGACTACTGAAAATAAGGTTACCTACAAAGGAAAATTTAAACAGGGGATTTTTAAAGGATGAGAATTAACTGGTTTTCTTATATTCGTGTGACAGGACTTCTTTTGGTTCTGATCTATCATTTCTTCCCAAGTATTCTTCCTGGGGGCTTCATCGGTGTTGATGTCTTCTTTACCTTCTCAGGGTATTTGATTACAGCACTTTTGATTGATGAGGTATCTAGGACGCATCGCATTGATTATCTTGGTTTTATGCGACGACGCTTCTACCGGATAGTACCACCACTTGTATTGATGGTTCTTATCTGCACCCCTTTGGCACTCTTGGTTCGAAATGATTTTATTGCAGGTATTGGACGTCAAATCACCTCTGTTATCGGTTTTGTAACTAACTATTATGAGATTTTGACCGGGGGAAATTATGAGAACCAGTTTAACCAGCATATTTACCTCCATACATGGAGTCTGGCTATTGAGGTTCACTATTATATTCTTTGGGGTGCCTTGCTTTGGTTCCTAGCTAAGCGTGTTAAACATCAAAATCAATTTAGAAGTCTAGTCTTTATGGTATCTCTTGCCTGCTTTATGGTGAGCTTCCTATCAATGTTTATTAGTGCTTTCTTTGTTGATAGTTTTTCTCGCTTATATTTCTCATCAATTACGCATGCTTATCCGTTTTTCCTAGGTTCGCTCTTTGCGACACTTTCAGGTGTGTATGAAACGACCGCTAGGTTCAAGAAAAATATACGCCTTTGGACTCTGAAAAAGACAGTCCTTTATATGGTAGGAAGTTTTGCCTTGCTCGTATTGTTGGGCTTAGTTCTCCATTTTGAGGAACGCATTACCTATCTATTTGGTTTTGTTTTAGCTAGTTTGTTCACGGCTGTTATGATTTACTCTGCCCGTGTCCTCCATGAGAAATTGCCTGGAAAATCAGAGCCTGCTCTTATTAGTTATTTGGCAGAGATTAGCTATAGTGTCTATCTTTTTCACTGGCCGCTATATATTATCTTTAGTCAATTGACCAATAATATTATTGCAGTCATTCTGACAACGATTCTGTCAATTGTTTTTGCAACACTTTCCTACTATATAATAGAGCCATTTATTGCAGGAAGAAAGGCCAGTCTCTTTGGAATAGACTTAGACTTGACGCCGTACCGACATATTGTGCTTTATGTTTTTAGTGGTCTTACTTTAATTACAGTGCTTATTTCTCTCTTTGCGCCAGCTGTAGGGAACTTCGAGAAAGATTTAGAAGCTAATGGTTTGTCGCAAGCTCAGACTAAGATGAAATTAACGCGTACCAATGCGGAAAACAGTCAGGCTACTTCATTTGGTGTGAATAAGGGAGTGACAGTTTTAGGGGACTCCGTAGCTCTTAGATCAAAAGATCAGCTGGAATCAAGTATTGATAATGTCGCTATAGATGCGGTTGTCAGTCGTAACCTATCAACAATCAATGATTTGCTTAAAGATTACGCGGATAGTAATGCTCTTGCTAAGGATGTTGTCATTGCTGGTGGTGTTAATGAGATTGACGACTATAAAGGCGTTATTAATAAAATCATCAAGAATTTACCTAAGGGTCACCATATTATCTTTGTGACACCATATAATGGTAGTAAATCTGGTAATGAGGCTCAATCTTTGATTCAGTTACGTAAGTATGAGTTAGAGATGGCTAAAAAATATGACTTTGTGACGGTTGCTGACTGGTATCAAGTGGCTAAAGAAAATATTTCTATTTGGAATGGTACAGATGGGGTTCACTTTGGATCTGATAGCGACTCTATTAACCGTGGTGCTAAACTCTATACTAAGACAATTAAAGAAGCTATAGAGAAAGCTGATAAGGCACCAGTTAAGGGTGGTAAGAAATAATCAAAAGAGAAGGCAAGTCTTGTCTTCTTTTTTATGGACAAATTTTGACTGCATTTTTTGTTTTGTGCTAAAATAAGCCTATGGCAAGAATATTAGATAATGATTTACTAGGAGATGAAGAGTATGTTGAGCGTACCCTTCGTCCTCAGTACTTTAAGGAATATATTGGTCAAGATAAGGTTAAGGACCAATTAAAGATTTTTATAGAGGCAGCTAAACTTCGTGATGAAGCATTGGATCATACTCTTTTGTTTGGTCCTCCAGGTTTAGGGAAAACGACCATGGCTTTTGTGATAGCTAATGAGATGGGCGTCAATTTAAAGCAGACGTCTGGGCCAGCAATTGAGAAGGCTGGAGATCTGGTTGCCATACTCAATGACTTGGAGCCAGGTGATATCTTATTTATTGATGAGATTCATCGAATGCCTATGGCAGTGGAAGAAGTACTTTATAGTGCTATGGAAGATTACTACATCGATATCATGATTGGTGCAGGTGAAACAAGTCGTAGTGTTCACCTAGAGTTACCACCGTTCACTTTAGTGGGTGCAACCACACGAGCAGGTATGTTGTCAAATCCATTGAGGGCTCGTTTTGGGATTAATGGTCATATGGAATATTATGAGTTACCAGATTTGAAGGAAATTATAGAACGCACTTCAGAAATCTTTGATATGACTATAACACCTGAGGCTGCCCTAGAGTTAGCACGTCGTAGTCGTGGAACGCCACGTATTGCTAACCGCCTACTTAAGCGTGTGAGAGACTATGCACAAATTATGGGTGATGGCATCATTGATGATAAGATTGCAGACAAGGCGTTGACTATGTTGGATGTGGACCATGAAGGACTAGATTATGTCGACCAAAAAATTCTCCGAACCATGATTGAGATGTATGGTGGTGGACCGGTTGGTCTAGGGACCTTGTCAGTTAATATTGCTGAAGAGCGAGAAACGGTAGAAGATATGTATGAACCCTATCTAATTCAAAAAGGATTTATTATGCGAACACGAACAGGACGTGTTGCAACGGTTAAAGCCTATGAACACATGGGGTACGACTACACTAAAGAAAGTTGATAAAAAATCCATCGAAGGTGGATTTTTTTGTTTAGTCAAAAGAAAATAAAGAAAAAAGAAAAAAACTTTAAAAATCCCTTGCAATGAGTGGGTTCTTTTGTTATTATATTATGGTGCTGTAAATACAGCGCTTAGCTATGATACAAGAGGTTGCGACACGCCTGGTTGCACTGCCACGCAATCCGTGTTGGTTTTCTTGAGGAGCTAGCCTATTATCTTAAATAGACGAAAGAGGAGAAAAAATGGCAAACAAAAAAATTCGTATCCGTTTGAAAGCTTACGAACACCGTACGCTTGATACAGCGGCTGAAAAAATCGTAGAAACTGCAACTCGCACAGGTGCGACAGTTGCTGGACCAGTTCCACTTCCAACTGAACGTAGTCTCTACACAATTATTCGTGCGACTCACAAATATAAAGATTCTCGCGAACAATTTGAAATGCGTACACATAAACGTCTTATCGACATCATCAACCCAACTCAAAAAACAGTTGATGCTTTGATGAAACTTGATCTTCCAAGTGGTGTGAACGTAGAAATCAAACTTTAATTTAAAGTTTGATTCAATGAGCATAAAAAACGCTCGTTAAAAACTTTTTTGAGCATAAAAAACGCTCATAAAAAACTTTTTGAAAAAACAATAAAGTAAAGGAAATATTTTCTCATGACAAAAGGAATCTTAGGGAAAAAAGTGGGAATGACTCAAATCTTCACTGAAGCAGGTGAATTTATCCCTGTTACTGTCATCGAAGCTACTCCAAACGTTGTGCTTCAAGTTAAAACTGTTGAAACAGACGGTTACGAAGCAGTTCAAGTTGGTTTTGACGACAAACGCGAAGTATTGAGCAACAAACCTGCCAAAGGCCACGTAGCGAAAGCTAACACAGCTCCTAAGCGCTTCATTCGTGAATTCAAAAACATTGAAGGCTTGGAAGTTGGATCAGAAATCACTGTTGACACATTCGAAGCTGGAGATGTTGTTGACGTAACTGGTACTTCAAAAGGTAAAGGTTTCCAAGGTGTTATCAAACGCCATGGTCAATCACGCGGACCTATGGCTCACGGTTCTCGTTACCACCGTCGTCCAGGTTCAATGGGACCTGTTGCGCCTAACCGTGTTTTCAAAAACAAACACTTGGCAGGACGTATGGGTGGCAACCGTGTGACAATTCAAAATCTTGAAGTTGTACAAGTTATCCCAGAGAAAAACGTTATCCTTATCAAAGGTAACGTACCAGGTGCTAAGAAATCTCTTATCACTATCAAATCAGCAGTTAAAGCTGCTAAATAATAAGAAAGGAGAAATCAGTTAAAAATGGCAAACGTAAAACTATTTGACCAAACTGGTAAAGAAGTTAGCACAGTTGAACTTAACGACGCTATCTTCGGTATCGAACCAAACGAATCAGTAGTATTTGATGTCGTAATCAGCCAACGTGCTAGCCTTCGCCAAGGTACTCACGCGGTTAAAAACCGTTCAGCAGTATCAGGTGGTGGACGTAAACCATGGCGTCAAAAAGGAACTGGACGTGCTCGTCAAGGTTCTATCCGCTCACCACAATGGCGTGGTGGTGGTGTTGTCTTCGGACCAACTCCACGTTCTTACGGATACAAACTTCCACAAAAAGTTCGTCGCCTTGCATTGAAATCTGTTTACTCAGCTAAAGTTGCAGAAGATAAATTTGTAGCAGTTGAAGCTCTTTCATTTGCAGCTCCAAAAACTGCTGAATTCGCAAACGTTCTTTCAGCTCTTAGCATCGATTCTAAAGTACTTGTTATCGTTGAAGAAGGAAACAAATTCGCTGAACTTTCAGCACGTAACCTTGCAAACGTAACTGTTGCAACTCCTGCAACTGCAAGCGTACTTGACATCGTAAACGCAGATAAACTTCTTGTTACTAAAGAAGCTATCTCATCAATCGAGGAGGTTCTTGCATAATGAATTTGTATGACGTAATCAAAAAACCTGTTATCACTGAGAAATCTATGATTGCTCTTGAAGCAGGAAAATACACTTTCGAAGTTGATACACGTGCACACAAACTCTTGATCAAACAAGCAGTTGAAGCTGCATTTGAAGGTGTTAAAGTTGCTAGCGTGAACACTGTAACTGTTAAACCAAAACAAAAACGTGTTGGACGTTACACTGGTTTCACTTCAAAAACTAAAAAAGCTATCATCACTCTTACAGCTGATTCTAAAGCAATCGAGTTGTTTGCAGCTGAAGCTGAATAATCAAAGGAGAAATTAACGTGGGTATTAAAGTTTATAAACCAACGACAAATGGCCGTCGTAACATGACTTCTTTGGATTTCGCAGAAATCACTACAAGCACTCCTGAAAAATCATTGCTTGTTTCTCTTAAGAACAAAGCTGGTCGTAACAACAACGGTCGTATCACTGTACGTCACCAAGGTGGCGGACACAAACGTCACTACCGTTTGATTGACTTCAAACGTAACAAAGATGGCGTTGAAGCAGTTGTTAAAACAATTGAGTATGATCCAAACCGTACTGCAAACATCGCTCTTGTACACTACACTGACGGGGTTAAAGCTTACATCATCGCACCTAAAGGTCTTGAAGTAGGTCAACGTATCGTTTCAGGTCCAGATGCGGATATCAAAATTGGTAACGCTCTTCCACTTGCAAACATCCCAGTTGGTACAGTTATCCACAACATCGAGCTTCAACCAGGTAAAGGTGCTGAACTTATCCGTGCCGCTGGTGCTTCTGCTCAAGTTTTGGGTCAAGAAGGTAAATACGTACTTGTTCGTCTTCAATCAGGCGAAGTTCGTATGGTTCTTGGTACTTGTCGTGCAACTATCGGTACTGTAGGTAACGAACAACAATCACTTATCAACCTTGGTAAAGCCGGACGTAATCGCTGGAAGGGTATTCGCCCAACAGTTCGTGGTTCTGTAATGAACCCTAACGATCACCCACACGGTGGTGGTGAAGGTAAAGCACCAGTTGGACGTAAAGCGCCATCTACTCCATGGGGTAAACCTGCGCTTGGTCTTAAAACTCGTAACAAGAAAGCTAAATCTGACAAACTTATCGTTCGTCGTCGTAACGAAAAATAATTTAGTCGCTTAGCACATAACATCCGCCAACTCGGTAGCATTTCTTAGTGCAAGCCGCTGTGGTACATTCAATTTAAAGGAGAAAACTACAAAATGGGACGTAGTCTTAAAAAAGGACCTTTCGTCGATGAGCATTTGATGAAAAAAGTTGAAGCTCAAGCAAATGACGAAAAGAAAAAAGTAATTAAAACTTGGTCACGTCGTTCAACGATTTTCCCAAGTTTCATCGGATACACTATCGCAGTTTATGATGGACGTAAACACGTTCCTGTTTACATCCAAGAAGACATGGTAGGTCACAAACTTGGTGAATTTGCACCAACTCGTACTTACAAAGGTCACGCAGCTGACGATAAGAAAACACGTCGTTAATAGGAGGAGGACACAATGGCAGAAATTACTTCAGCTAAAGCAATGGCTCGTACAGTGCGTGTTTCACCTCGTAAAACACGTCTTGTTCTTGATCTTATCCGTGGTAAGAACGTTGCTGATGCAATCGCAATCTTGAAATTCACTCCAAACAAAGCAGCTCGCATTGTTGAGAAAACTCTTAACTCTGCTATCGCTAACGCAGAAAACAACTTTGGTTTGGAAAAAGCTAACTTGGTAGTATCTGAAACATTCGCAAACGAAGGACCAACAATGAAACGTTTCCGTCCACGTGCGAAAGGTTCAGCTTCACCAATCAACAAACGCACAACTCACGTAACAGTAGTTGTGTCAGAAAAATAAGGAGGTAAACTCGTGGGTCAAAAAGTACATCCAATTGGTATGCGTGTCGGGATCATCCGTGACTGGGATGCGAAATGGTATGCTGAAAAAGAATACGCAGATTACCTTCACGAAGATTTGGCAATCCGCAAATTCATTCAAAAAGAACTTGCAGACGCTTCAGTTTCAACTATTGAAATCGAACGTGCTGTAAACAAAGTTATTGTTTCACTTCACACTGCAAAACCAGGTATGGTTATCGGTAAAGGTGGATCAAACGTTGACGCTCTTCGCGCTCAACTTAACAAATTGACTGGAAAACAAGTACACATCAACATCGTTGAAATCAAGAAACCTGATTTGGACGCTCACCTTGTTGGTGAAACAATTGCTCGCCAACTTGAGCAACGTGTTGCTTTCCGTCGTGCACAAAAACAAGCTATCCAACGTGCAATGCGTGCTGGAGCTAAAGGAATCAAAACTCAAGTATCAGGTCGTTTGAACGGTGCAGATATCGCCCGTGCAGAGGGATACTCTGAAGGTACAGTTCCACTTCACACACTTCGCGCTGATATCGATTATGCTTGGGAAGAAGCTGACACAACTTACGGTAAACTTGGTGTTAAAGTTTGGATCTACCGTGGAGAAGTTCTTCCAGCTCGTAAAAACACTAAAGGAGGCAAATAACAAATGTTAGTACCTAAACGTGTTAAACACCGTCGTGAATTCCGTGGAAAAATGCGCGGTGAGGCTAAAGGTGGTAAAGAAGTATCATTCGGTGAATACGGTCTTCAAGCTACAACTAGCCACTGGATTACAAACCGTCAAATCGAAGCTGCTCGTATTGCCATGACTCGTTACATGAAACGTGGTGGTAAGGTTTGGATTAAGATCTTCCCACACAAATCATACACTGCTAAAGCTATCGGTGTACGTATGGGTTCTGGTAAAGGGGCACCTGAAGGTTGGGTAGCACCAGTTAAACGTGGTAAAGTAATGTTCGAAATCGCAGGTGTTTCTGAAGAAGTTGCACGTGAAGCGCTTCGTCTTGCTAGCCACAAATTGCCAGTTAAATGTAAATTCGTGAAACGTGAAGCAGAATAAGGAGAAGACATGAAACTTGAAGAAATCAAAAAGTTTGTTGCTGAGCTTCGTGGCTTGTCTCAAGAAGAGCTTGCTAAAAAAGAAAACGAACTTAAGAAAGAACTTTTCGACCTTCGTTTCCAAGCTGCAGCAGGTCAACTTGATCAAACTGCCCGTTTGAACGAAGTGAAAAAACAAATTGCACGTGTTAAAACTGTGCAATCTGAAATTAAATAATAGATTGGGAAAGGAGCAATTCTAATAATGGAACGTAATCAACGTAAAACCCTTGTTGGACGCGTAGTATCTGACAAGATGGATAAAACAATCACAGTTGTAGTTGAAACTAAACGTAACCACCCAGTCTATGGTAAACGTATCAACTATTCTAAAAAATACAAAGCACATGATGAAAACAACGTTGCTAAAGAAGGCGATATCGTTCGTATCATGGAAACTCGCCCACTTTCAGCTACAAAACGCTTCCGTCTTGTAGAAGTTGTGGAAGAAGCTGTTATTATCTAATAAAACTAAAAGGAGACAATTGAAATGATTCAACAAGAAAGTCGCTTAAAAGTTGCTGATAATAGCGGTGCTCGTGAAATCTTGACTATCAAAGTTCTTGGTGGTTCAGGACGTAAATTCGCTAACATCGGCGACGTTATCGTTGCAACTGTTAAACAAGCTACACCAGGTGGAGCTGTTAAAAAAGGTGATGTTGTTAAAGCTGTTATCGTTCGTACAAAAACTGGTGCTCGTCGTCCAGACGGTTCATACATCAAGTTTGATGACAACGCTGCAGTAATCATCCGCGATGACAAAACTCCTCGTGGAACTCGTATCTTTGGCCCTGTTGCACGTGAATTGCGTGAAGGTGGATACATGCGTATCGTATCTTTGGCGCCAGAAGTACTTTAATCTGAATTAACACAAACTTAGTCCCCTGAAATGTTCAGGGTGCCCATTAGGGCGTAAGAAATAATAGGAGAAATACTCAAATGTTTGTAAAAAAAGGCGATAAAGTTCGCGTTATTGCTGGTAAAGACAAAGGAACTGAAGCAGTAGTTCTTAAAGCTCTTCCAAAAGTAAACAAAGTTGTTGTTGAAGGTGTTGCAATCATCAAAAAACACCAAAAACCATCAGCTGAAAACCCTCAAGGTGCTATCGTGGAAAAAGAAGCACCAATCCACGCTTCAAACGTTCAAGTTCTTGACAAGAACGGTGTAGCTGGACGTGTAGGTTACAAAGTTGTTGACGGCAAAAAAGTTCGTTACAACAAAAAATCAGGCGAAGTGCTTGACTAATCACGAAGGAAAGGAGAAAGTATTAAATGGCTAACCGTCTTAAAGAAAAATACACTAACGAAGTAATTCCAGCTTTGACTGAAAAATTCAATTATTCTTCAGTTATGGCTGTGCCAAAAGTTGATAAAATCGTTATCAACATGGGTGTTGGTGAAGCTGTAAACAACGCTAAAACTCTTGAAAAAGCTGCTGCTGAGTTGGCACTTATTTCAGGTCAAAAACCATTGATTACTAAAGCTAAGAAATCAATCGCTGGCTTCCGTCTTCGTGAAGGTGTAGCGATCGGTGCTAAAGTTACCCTTCGTGGTGAACGCATGTACGAATTCTTGGATAAATTGGTATCAGTATCACTTCCACGTGTTCGTGACTTCCATGGTGTTCCAACTAAATCATTTGATGGACGTGGTAACTACACACTTGGTGTTAAAGAACAACTTATCTTCCCAGAAATCAACTTCGACGATGTTGATAAAGTACGTGGTATGGATATCGTTATCGTAACTACTGCTAACACTGACGAAGAAGGTCGTGAATTGCTTAAAGGCCTTGGAATGCCTTTTGCAAAATAATCTAGGAGGTAAATAAATTGGCTAAAAAATCAATGATTGCTAAGAACAAACGCCCTGCGAAGTTCTCTACGCAAGCTTACACTCGTTGCGAACGTTGTGGACGTCCACACTCAGTTTATCGCAAATTTAAACTTTGCCGTGTTTGCTTCCGTGAATTGGCTTACAAAGGTCAAATTCCAGGTGTTACCAAAGCTTCTTGGTAAAAAACATGGTACATTTAAGTTAGTTTCACCTAATTTGAATGTATTTAACACAATCTGAGCCTAGCTCAATCATTAACTAGCAAGTGAATTATTCAAACTACTAGTAAGAGGAGAAAATATAAAATGGTTATGACTGACCCAATTGCAGATTTCTTGACACGTATTCGTAACGCTAACCAAGCTAAACACGAAGTACTTGAAGTACCTGCATCAAACATTAAAAAAGGTATTGCTGAAATCCTTAAACGTGAAGGTTTCGTAAAAAACGTTGAAGTTATCGAAGATGACAAACAAGGTATCATCCGCGTATTCTTGAAATACGGACAAAACGGTGAACGTGTTATCACTAACTTGAAACGTATCTCAAAACCAGGTCTTCGTGTTTACTCTAAACGTGAAGATGTTCCTAAAGTTCTTAACGGACTTGGAATCGCGATCATCTCTACTTCAGAAGGTCTTTTGACTGACAAAGAAGCTCGTCAAAAGAACGTTGGTGGAGAAGTTATCGCTTACGTTTGGTAAGAAGCTGATACTAAGCACTTATCTCAAATGATTTGTGCGAGTTTCGTTGATTATATTCGATGAGACTCATCCCCGTGAAAACTAGTCACTTTGTGGCTTGATAATCTAACAGGAGAATTAAATACTATGTCACGTATTGGTAATAAAGTTATTACTTTGCCTGCTGGTGTTGAAGTAACAAACAACGATAACGTTGTTACTGTTAAAGGACCTAAAGGCGAACTCACTCGTGAGTTTAACAAAAACATTGAAATCAAAGTTGAAGGCAATGAAGTTACACTTCACCGTCCAAACGACTCAAAAGAAAACAAAACAATCCACGGTACTTCACGTGCAAACTTGAACAACATGGTTGTTGGTGTTTCTGAAGGTTTCAAAAAAGAACTTGAAATGCGCGGTGTCGGATATCGTGCGCAACTCCAAGGAACAAAACTTGTTCTTTCAGTTGGTAAATCTCACCAAGACGAAGTTGAAGCTCCAGAAGGTATTACTTTTGAAGTACCATCTGCAACTTCAATCGTTGTAAGTGGTATTAACAAAGAAGTTGTTGGTCAGACAGCAGCTTACATCCGTAGCCTTCGTTCACCAGAACCTTACAAAGGTAAAGGTATCCGTTACGTTGGTGAATACGTACGTCGTAAAGAAGGTAAAACTGGTAAATAATAGGATTCTATCCTTATGGCAATTCTTTGTGGATTGTCACTTTACCAAAAGCTCTCATGAGCTAGCATTATAATTAAGAGGTGAAAATTGTGATTTCGAAACCAGATAAAAACAAACTCCGCCAAAAACGCCACCGTCGCGTTCGCGGAAAACTCTCTGGAACTGCTGATCGCCCACGTTTGAACATTTTCCGTTCTAATACAGGCATCTACGCTCAAGTTATTGATGACGTAGCGGGTGTAACGCTCGCAAGTGCATCAACTCTTGATAAAGAAGTTTCTAAAGGAACTAAAACAGAACAAGCCGTTGTTGTCGGTAAACTTGTTGCTGAACGCGCAGTAGCTAAAGGTATTTCTGAAGTGGTGTTTGACCGCGGTGGATATCTCTATCACGGACGTGTTAAAGCTTTGGCTGACTCAGCTCGTGAAAACGGATTGAAATTCTAATAGGGAGGACACTTAATAATGGCATTTAAAGATAATGCAGTAGAACTTGAAGAACGCGTAGTTGCTATCAACCGTGTTACTAAAGTTGTAAAAGGTGGACGCAACATGCGTTTTGCTGCTCTTGTTGTTGTTGGTGACCGTAATGGTCGCGTAGGATTTGGTACTGGTAAATCTCAAGAGGTTCCAGAAGCTATCCGTAAAGCAGTTGAAGCAGCTAAGAAAAACCTTATCGAAGTTCCTATGGTTGGTACAACTATTCCTCACGAAGTTCGTTCAGAATTTGGTGGAGCGAAAGTATTGTTGAAACCAGCTGTTGAAGGGGCTGGGGTTGCCGCTGGTGGTGCAGTTCGTGCCGTCATCGAATTGGCTGGTGTTGCTGATGTAACATCTAAATCACTTGGTTCAAACACTCCAATCAACATCGTTCGTGCGACTGTTGAAGGATTGAAACAACTTAAACGTGCTGAAGAAGTTGCGGCTCTTCGTGGCATCTCAGTATCTGACTTGGCATAAGAAAGGAGATAACAATGGCTCAAATTAAAATTACTTTGACTAAGTCTCCAATCGGACGCAAACCAGAACAACGTAAAACAGTTGTTGCTCTTGGACTTGGTAAATTGAATAGCTCAGTTGTTAAAGAAGACAACGCTGCTATCCGTGGTATGGTCAACGCAGTATCTCACTTGGTAACTGTAGAAGACGTTAAATAAAAATTGATTTAAGTCGTGAGGGTTACCTTGCGACTTAAACTGAATTTCATGTATAGGCGAGTTTCTAATCAAGCTACCTTACTTGGTTAGAGGCGCTAGCATTTTACAAAAAGAGGAGAAAATAATAATGAAACTTCATGAATTGAAACCTGCTGAAGGTTCTCGTAAAGTCCGCAACCGTGTAGGTCGTGGTACTTCATCTGGTAACGGTAAAACTTCAGGCCGTGGTCAAAAAGGTCAAAAAGCTCGTAGCGGTGGTGGCGTACGTCCAGGATTTGAAGGTGGACAAACTCCATTGTTCCGTCGTCTTCCAAAACGCGGATTCACTAACATCAACGCTAAAGAATACGCACTTGTAAACCTTGATCAATTGAACGTCTTTGAAGATGGTACAGAAGTAACTCCAGCAGTTCTTAAAGAAGCTGGAATTGTTCGTGCTGAAAAATCAGGCGTTAAAGTTCTTGGTAACGGCGAATTGACTAAGAAATTGACTGTTAAAGCAGCTAAATTCTCAAAATCTGCTGAAGCAGCTATCACTGCTAAAGGTGGTTCAATCGAAGTCATCTAATGAGGGGTAACTCATTATGTTCTTTAAACTATTAAAAGACGCATTGAAAGTCAAAAACGTTCGTAATAAGATTTTATTTACAATCTTCATTATTTTCGTTTTTCGTGTAGGGACTCATGTAACAGTTCCTGGTATCAATGCGGAAAGTTTGAAACAATTAAGTGATTTACCTTTCTTGAACATGCTTAACTTGGTGTCTGGTAATGCCATGAATAACTTCTCAATCTTCTCGATGGGGGTTAGTCCTTACATTACAGCATCAATCATCGTCCAACTTTTACAGATGGATATCTATCCGAAATTTGTGGAGTGGGGCAAACAAGGGGAAGTTGGTCGTCGTAAATTGAACCAAGCGACTCGCTATATTACTCTTGTTTTAGCCTTTGTTCAATCGATTGGTATTACAGCAAGTTTTAATACTCTCTCATCAATTTCATTGGTTAAAACACCAAATGTTTCAACCTACCTATTGATTGGGACAATTCTAACTGCTGGTAGCATAATTGTGACATGGCTTGGTGAACAAATCACAGATAAAGGTTTTGGTAATGGTGTGTCAATGATTATCTTTTCAGGGATCATTGCTTCTATTCCAAAAATGTTCTCAACGATTTACGAGGATTTCTTTGTCAATGTTCGTTCAGGAGAATTGACTCGTTCATATATCATAGTTGCTTTGTTAATTGTGGTAGGTTTGGCGATTGTCTTCTTTACGACATTTGTTCAACAGGCAGAATATCAAATTCCAATTCAATATACTAAATTGGTTCAGGGGGCTCCAACGAGTTCTTACCTTCCATTGAAAGTAAATCCAGCTGGTGTTATTCCCGTTATCTTTGCTAGCTCGATTACAACAATTCCTAGTACTATTCTTCCATTCTTCTCGAAGGTTACATGGTTATCACACTTACAAGGACTACTCTCGTATAATACACCTAGTGGAATGATTACTTATGCGATATTGATTATCTTATTCTCATTCTTCTACACATTTGTCCAAGTAAATCCTGAAAAAACTGCTGAAAATCTTCAAAAGAATGGGTCTTACATTCCTAGTGTTCGTCCAGGTCGTGAGACTGAAAAGTACATGTCTTCATTGCTTAAGAGATTGGCAACAATCGGGGCTGTATTTCTCGCGTTTATTTCATTGGCTCCAATTGCGGCTCAACAGTTTATGCACCTTACAAGCTCAATCGCGCTTGGTGGTACATCTCTCTTGATCTTGATTTCAACTGGTATCGAAGGTATGAAACAACTCGAAGGTTACCTATTGAAACGTCAGTACGTTGGATTTATGAATCTTGAAGACTAAGTCTTCTCATGAACAATTGAGAGGGAAAGAAAGGTTACTTTCTGTCCCTTCTCTTTTGTTTTTTGATAACTCTACCAATGTGTTAAAACCTTGATAGAGTTATTTGAAAACAAAAATAAGGAGTTCGTAAGATGAATCTTTTAATTATGGGTCTACCAGGTGCTGGTAAAGGGACTCAAGCTGCAAAAATTGTTGAAGAATTTGGTGTAGCTCACATCTCAACTGGTGATATGTTCCGTGCTGCTATGGCTAACCAAACAGAAATGGGTGTATTGGCCAAATCATTCATCGATAAAGGTGAATTGGTACCAGATGAAGTAACAAACGGAATCGTTAAAGAGCGTTTGGCTCAAGACGACATTAAGGAAAAAGGATTCCTTTTGGATGGTTTTCCTCGCACAATCGAACAAGCTCATGCCTTGGATCAAATCTTGGTTGATCTTGGTTTGGAGCTTGAGGGAGTAATCAATATCGAAGTGGATCCATCTTGCCTTCTTGAACGCTTGAGTGGTCGTATTATTCACCGCGAAACAGGTGAAACTTACCATAAAGTATTTAACCCACCAGCTGACTACAAGGAAGAAGACTATTACCAACGTGAAGATGACAAACCAGAAACAGTGAAACGCCGCTTGGATGTGAATATTGCTCAAGGTGAGCCAATTATTGCACATTACCGTGAGCTTGGTCTTGTATCAGATATTCAAGGTAACCAAGATATCGACGATGTATTCGCTGATGTTAAAAAAGCGATTGCAGCAATTAAATAATTATATAATCTTACTTGCGTATCAGACTTAAGCATGTTATAATATTTTAGTCTGACTTATAATTGTTACCTCTGTGCTCAGAGGAAATCAAATCGAAATTTTAGGGGGTACTTTTGCGTGGCAAAAGAAGACGTGATTGAAATTGAAGGTAAAGTTGTAGAAACTATGCCTAATGCTATGTTTACTGTTGAATTGGAAAATGGACACCAAATTTTGGCGACAGTTTCTGGTAAAATCCGTAAAAACTACATTCGTATTTTGGTCGGTGACCGTGTGACTGTTGAAATGAGTCCTTATGATTTGACACGTGGACGCATCACATACCGCTTTAAATAATCGAAATAATTGGAGGGATTGAAACATGAAGGTAAGACCATCGGTTAAACCAATTTGCGAATACTGTAAAGTTATTCGTCGTAACGGTCGTGTTATGGTAATTTGTCCAACAAATCCAAAACACAAACAACGTCAAGGATAATATAGAAAGGAGAAATCATGGCTCGTATTGCTGGAGTTGACATTCCAAACGATAAACGTGTAGTAATTTCACTTACTTACGTATACGGTATCGGACTTGCAACATCTAAGAAAATCTTGGCTGCTGCAGGCGTTTCTGAAGACATCCGCGTTAAAGATTTGACAAATGATCAAGAAGACGCTATCCGTCGCGAAGTGGATGCAATCAAAGTTGAAGGTGACCTTCGTCGTGAAGTTAACCTTAACATCAAACGTTTGATGGAAATCGGTTCATACCGTGGTATCCGTCACCGTCGTGGACTTCCTGTCCGTGGACAAAACACTAAAAACAATGCCCGCACTCGTAAAGGTAAAGCTGTTGCGATTGCAGGTAAGAAAAAATAATTAAAATAAAATAGGAGGTAAAAACATTGGCTAAACCAACACGTAAACGTCGTGTGAAAAAGAATATCGAATCTGGTATTGCTCACATTCACGCTACTTTCAATAACACTATTGTTATGATTACAGATGTGCATGGTAACGCTGTAGCATGGTCATCAGCTGGTGCTCTTGGTTTCAAAGGTTCTCGTAAATCTACACCATTTGCTGCACAAATGGCTTCAGAAGCTGCTGCTAAATCTGCACAAGAACATGGTCTTAAAACAGTTGAAGTAACTGTTAAAGGTCCTGGTTCAGGTCGTGAGTCTGCTATCCGTGCTCTTGCTGCTGCAGGTCTTGAAGTAACAGCAATCCGTGATGTAACACCTGTACCACATAATGGTTGTCGTCCTCCAAAACGTCGTCGTGTGTAATCTTTAATAACAATAGTACACAAGGTTCGTTTCGAGGGAGTATAATAAATGATTGAGTTTGAAAAACCAATAATAACAAAAATTGATGAAAATAAAGATTACGGCAAATTTGTCATCGAACCACTAGAACGTGGTTATGGTACAACTTTGGGTAACTCTCTTCGTCGTGTACTTTTGTCATCACTTCCAGGTGCTGCCGTAACATCAATTAAGATTGATGGAGTACTCCACGAATTTGATACCGTACCAGGCGTCCGTGAAGACGTGATGCAAATCATCCTTAATATTAAAGGACTTGCTGTAAAATCTTACGTCGAAGACGAAAAGACAATTGAACTTGATGTCCAAGGTCCAGCTGAAGTTACTGCTGGAGACATCTTGACTGATAGCGACATTGAAATTGTTAACCCTGATCATTATCTTTTCACTATCGCTGACGGCGCTTCTTTGAAAGCGACTATGACAGTAGCTACAAACCGTGGTTATGTTCCAGCAGATGAAAACAAGAAAGATGATGCACCAGTGGGAACATTGGCTGTAGATTCAATCTACACACCAGTGAAAAAAGTCAATTATCAAGTTGAACCTGCCCGTGTAGGTAGCAATGATGGTTTTGATAAATTGACAATCGAAATCATGACAAACGGAACAATCATCCCTGAAGATGCCCTCGGTCTCTCGGCTCGCGTTTTGATTGAACACTTGAACTTGTTTACTGACCTTACTGATGTTGCTAAAGCTACTGATGTAATGAAAGAAACTGAAAAAGTGAACGATGAAAAGGTGCTTGACCGTACCATCGAAGAACTTGATTTGTCTGTACGCTCATATAACTGTTTGAAACGTGCCGGTATTAATACCGTTCATGATTTGACAGAAAAAACTGAGCCTGAAATGATGAAAGTCCGTAACCTAGGTCGTAAATCTCTTGAAGAAGTCAAAGTTAAGTTGGCTGATCTTGGACTTGGACTCAAAAACGATAAATAATAATATAGGAGGATAACATGGCTTACCGTAAACTTGGACGCACAAGCTCACAACGTAAAGCGGTTCTTCGTGATTTGACTACAGATCTCATCATTAACGAAGCAATCGTTACAACTGAAGCACGTGCTAAAGAAATCCGTAAAACAGTTGAAAAAATGATCACTCTTGGTAAACGTGGTGATTTGCACGCACGTCGTCAAGCAGCTGCATTTGTACGTAACGAAATTGCATCTGAAAGCTATGATGAAGCAACTGATAAATATACATCAACAACTGCTCTTCAAAAACTTTTCTCAGAAATCGCACCTCGTTATGCTGAACGTAACGGTGGATACACTCGTATCCTTAAAACAGAACCACGTCGTGGCGATGCTGCCCCAATGGCAATCATCGAACTTGTTTAATTTTTATCAATTTTGTTGAGTGTTATGATGATGGAATAGCTTAGCTTTTCTTAGTCTAGCTCTGGTCTACCGCTGGGCATACGCCTAGCGGGAACACTCATCATAAAAATGGGAATAAATAAGCATGTAACGCTTGTTTACGAAAGGTAATACGGTTATTTTTCGTAAGCAGGCGTTTTTTTGTCTATAAATCGTCTGAATATTTTGATATAATGGAATAAGCTTATTTTAAAAAGGGGGACATTATTTTGACAACAGCCAAGGGACTGCTTAAGCAAAGGTACTATGAGCCAATTAAGGAGCAACCCGAATTATTTGTGGGGATTGAGTTGGAATACCCAGTTGTTAATTTGAGTGGTAATGCTACAGATGTCTCTCTTACAAAACAGTTACTAGTCCATCTCTTGGATAATTTTGATTTTCAAGCTGATAAGTATGATTCTGATAATAATCCTATTCAACTTATCGATAAAGCTTCTGGAGACATGATTCTTTTTGAAGTTTCGTACAATACGATCGAGTTTGCTTTTGCAAAGGCTGAGAGAATTTCTGAGGTTGAGGAACGTCTGGATACTTACCTCAGTATAATCCAACCCTATCTTCAGAATCATAATCATGAGTTGCAAGGTTGGGGAGTGAATCCAAACTGGGCAAAAAATGACAACAGACCTGTTAAATCTCCTCGTTATGAAATGCTTATGGATTTTCTCGAGCTATCTAAAGCAAAGAACGATCCTTTCTTTCATGATTATCCAGAATATGCTTCTTTCATCTGTGGGAGTCAGGTACAATTAGATGTTTCAAAAACGTCCTATTTAAGAGTCTTAAATGCTTTTAACCAAATAGAGGGACCCAAGGCAGTATTATTGGCAAACTCTGAGTTTTGGGGTTCTGATTGGGATTTAGCGCTTTCCCGTGATGTTTTCTGGGAGAATTCCATGCATGGTGTGTTTGAGGAAAATGCAGGAGTATTTCCTAAGGTATTTAAGAATGAAGATGACTATTTTTCTTACTTGTCTGAGACAGCCATTTTTACAGCTAAGCGTGGTGACGAAACTTACTATTTTGAACCAATACGCGCTAAAGACTATCTGAGTACGCCATCTATCAAAGTACACTCTATTCGTGGCGAAGTAGTCACTATTGAACCAAGTGAGGAAGATTTTAAGACTCACCGTTCTTATCAATTCCAAGATTTAACGACACGAGGGACTATTGAGTTTCGTAGTGTATGTACCCAACCTTTCTCATCAACCTTTGCGCCAGCAGCCTTTCACCTTGGTCTTTTAGTCAATTTGGTAAATCTAGAAAATATTTTGAATGACTCACCTTTTTTTGAAGCATTTGACTATGATTACCCTAGAATTCGTCGTTTATTTTCGAAAAAAGATATTTCTGCTACAGACCTCAAAATGATTTTACCATTGACTGAATCGTTATTGTCTTGTGCTGAGGATGGCTTAAAATCGCGTGGTTTTGGAGAAGAAGTTTACTTAGCTCCCCTTAGAGAGAAATTAGATAGGCTGAATAAGAGTTTAGATTAACCTTTGACAAGAGATATGAAAGATAGTTTTTGCTAAAAAATTTAAAAAAAGTCAAAAAAGTATTGACGTCAGCAAACAATAAATGGTATTATATAATAGTTGTTTCGAAAGAGACAAGAGAAAGTTATTAAAAAACTTTCAAAAAAGTATTGACACGAGTTATCAATCTTGATATAATAACTAATGTTGTTAGCGGAAATGGCGGAATTGGCAGACGCGCAGGACTAAGGATCCTGTGACCGCTTTAGGTCGTGAGGGTTCAAGTCCCTCTTTCCGCAGAGTAACCAGTCACATGACTGGTTTTTTTGTATTAAAAAATCAAAACGCTTACAAATTGTAGAAAAGCTAGTTTTTTGAGTTCAATTGTGATAGAATAAACTTGTAAACGGGTTCAAACCCAAAAAAATATAGGAGGCCTTTATAATGGCAATCGTTTCAGCAGAAAAATTTGTCCAAGCAGCTCGTGATAATGGTTACGCAGTTGGTGGATTTAACACAAACAACCTTGAGTGGACTCAAGCTATCTTGCGTGCAGCAGAAGCTAAACAAGCTCCAGTACTTATCCAAACTTCTATGGGTGCAGCTAAGTACATGGGTGGTTACAAATTGTGTAAAGTCCTTATCGAAGAATTGGTTGAATCAATGGGTATCACTGTACCAGTTGCTATTCACCTTGACCACGGTCACTACAATGACGCTTTGGAATGTATCCGTGTAGGTTACACTTCAGTTATGTTTGACGGTTCACACCTTCCAGTTGAAGAAAACCTTGAAAAAGCAGCTAAAGTTGTTGAATTTGCACACGCTAACGGTGTATCAGTTGAAGCTGAAGTTGGTACAATCGGTGGTGAAGAAGATGGTATCATCGGTGATGGTGAATTGGCACCAATCGAAGATGCTAAAGCTATGGTTGCAACTGGTATCGACTTCCTTGCAGCAGGTATCGGTAACATCCACGGTCCTTACCCAGAAAACTGGAGCGGACTTCACCTTGACCACTTGCAAAAATTGACAGAAGCTGTTCCTAACTTCCCAATCGTATTGCATGGTGGATCAGGTATTCCTGATGATCAAATCCAAGAAGCTATCAAACTTGGTGTTGCTAAAGTTAACGTTAACACTGAATGTCAAATCGCATTTGCTAACGCAACACGTAAATTTGTTGCTGAATACGAAGCAAATGAAGCAGAATACGACAAGAAGAAACTCTTCGACCCACGTAAATTCTTGAAACCAGGTTTCGAAGCTATTACAGAAGCTGTTGAAGAACGTATCGACGTATTCGGTTCAGCAAACAAAGCTTAATTAGACTATATAAGCTTGAAAATAAAAGGTTTGTCCAATATGGACAAGCCTTTTTCTTATGTTTTGCCACAGATTTGCCACACTTTCTAAATTTCAGTTCGTTTTGATTATAGATGTAGTGCAAACAAAGCGCAATTAGGCTATTAAAACAAGGTCCTTTCGGGGTCTTGTTTTTTTGTACCCAAATAAATAGTTAGTATCTGCGAATCAATCTGTGATTGAGAGGAAACAAATTTTAAAGATTGGATATCACTTAGGTCGATAGATTCTATTTCCTAACTTTTTAAGATATGCTATAATATGAATATGTTTGATAATTATATTGTACCTGTATTTTTTGGTGGTGGAGCTCTTGCTCTGCTAGGTTTAGTATTATTTGGTTGGGCCTTGCCTTCATTTTTGAAGGGTAAGTGGTCTTATTTGATTTCTTTGCTAGGTTTAGGTTTGGTTGCTTTTGCCTATTTTGATGCGGCGATTGTTATCACTTATAAAATCTGGCTTGGATTGCTAGGTGTCATCATGATTGGTTGGGGACTTCCTTTTAACAATCGCAAGGGACGCCGTGCGATGACTATTTTCTGGGCTGTCATGGCAATCGTTGTAGGTATTGCTGCTATTGCATTCACTATTGCTTATGGTGTCATTAACCGCCACTAACATGAAACTGTAAAACATGCTATAATAATGGCATGTTTTATTTTATGACCCTATCATTTATTATCATGCCTGCCTTGGGCTGCTTCTTAATAGGCTTGGCTTTTGCTAAATCAGATCGTTGGGAGTTTTCTTGGATATTATCCTTAATAGGTTTGGTGGCCTTTATTTCTTCTTTTTGGCATATAGCACGTGTAGATTTATGGTTTATGCTAAGTTATAGTGTTGGTCCTTTTTTGATGGGATTTGGTTTCTCCTGGGACCTAAGTAAGAAACGCCGTGGGCAGTTATTATTATTAGGGGTATTTTTCCTTATCTTTTTTGTGATTCTGTACTATCTTATTGTGCGAATCCTGAATACAGCTGTTGTCTAAAGGAGGGCTGTTGTGATGTTGCTAGATTTAGAAGAGAAGACACGTGTGCTTGTAGAAGATATTGTTGAACGTTCCGCTATTGGGCGAGGAGCTATCTTTGTCTTGGGATTGTCTTCCAGTGAGGTCGCTGGTGGGATAATCGGAAAAGCCTCTAGCCGTGAAATTGGCCAACGAATTGTGAAAACGATTCTTGAAGTTTTGGAACCTAAAGGAATTTACTTGGCTGTTCAAGGCTGCGAACATCTGAATCGTGCTTTGGTTGTTGAGCGTGAGCTCGCCATGGCTAAAGATTTGGAAATTGTTAATGTTCTTCCGACCTTGCATGCTGGGGGAAGTGGTCAGCTGGCTGCTTTCGACTATATGAAGGATCCTGTTGAGGTGGAGGAAATTGTCGCTCAGGCTGGTATCGATATTGGGGATACCTCTATTGGTATGCATGTGAAGAGGGTCCAAGTTCCTCTTCGCCCGATTACTCCAGAATTAGGTGGTGCTCATGTGACTGCTTTGGCGAGTCGTCCTAAGTTAATTGGTGGAGCTCGTGCTGAGTATCTAGCAGATCCTATCCGTAAAAACTAAAAAGTATCGGACATTCTTGTCCGATACTTTTTCTGTTAGCAGAGCCCTTTCTTTCAATGACGACGCTTTGCATAATCGACAAATTTGAATTTTTCAAGTTTGTGGCGACTTTCCGTAAATTGGAACTGTTTTCCATTAGTTAAATAAACTTTAGAACGGATACAAACAACGTGCTGGTCTTTACCTAGGTCGATAAGAATCTTATCTTGATCGGTAGCATTATCAATAGTGATTTCTTTAAAGGCGTGGGAAATGCTAAGGTTGAGCTGATTCTCGATGTAGTCGTAAATAGAGTGTTCAGCAATGCTACGGTTTAGTTGAGGAACAAGGCTAGTATCTAGGTAATCAATATCTATAACAGAGGCGCAGCTATCGACGACTCTTTGACGAACAACACGCCAGACCTGTCGGCTATTAGAAAACCCAGTTCTTTCTGAGAGTTTGGAATCAACGATGATTTTATCCAGAGAAATAACGTTGGTTTGCGAATTAAGGCCTTGTTGTACTATTAGCTCCTGGTAACTAGTAAGGTCAGACACAGGAAAGTTGATTTGTTCCTGGTTAATAACCTGGGAGCCAGAGCCATGAATCTTTTTGACCAAGCCTTCTTCAACGAGTAAGGTTAATGCTTTTCGTATAGTGTCTCGACTAACCTGGTAAGATTGAACCAGTTCTTGCTCGGTCGGGAGAAAGTCTCCCACTTGATATTTTTGATCATGGATAGCTTTTTCTAAATCCTTATAAATAATCTGATATTTTTTCATCGTTCTCCTCATTTGTAGGTAAAAAAACATACAACTAATGTTTTTTTCAAAAAATATGTTAAAAAAATTCCGGAACACTTGCAGACAAATTTGTAATCGTTTACGATTAGTTTATCAAGTTAATCAGATATTGTCAAAAAAGAAAAGGAGATTCAAATGGGTAAATTTGAACAAGAAGCTAAAGATCTGCTTGTTGCAATCGGTGGTAAAGAAAATGTGACTGCTGTTACTCACTGTGCGACGCGTATGCGTTTCGTTCTTGGTGATGACAAGAAGGCAGATGTGAAAACAATCGAAGCCATTCCTGCTGTTAAGGGGACTTTCACCAATGCAGGTCAATTCCAAGTTATCATTGGTAATGATGTGCCAATCTTTTATAACGATTTCACAGCTGTATCAGGGATTGAAGGTGTTTCTAAAGAGGCTGCTAAATCAGCTGCCAAGAGCAACCAAAATCCAGTTCAGCGTGTTATGACAACCTTAGCGGAGATCTTTACACCTATTATTCCAGCCCTAATCGTTGGGGGATTGATTCTTGGTTTCCGTAATGTTCTTGAGGGTGTGCATTGGTCAATGCTTGACGGTAAGACAATTACCGAGGTTTCGCAGTTTTGGTCAGGTGTGAATCATTTCTTATGGCTACCTGGTGAAGCTATTTTCCAATTCTTGCCTGTAGGTATTACTTGGTCTGTTTCTCGTAAAATGGGAACTAGCCAAATTCTTGGAATTGTTTTGGGGATCTGTCTGGTGTCACCACAATTGCTTAACGCTTATTCAGTAGCATCGACACCAGCGTCTGAAATTGCTAAGAATTGGGTTTGGGATTTTGGATTCTTTACTGTTAATCGTATAGGTTATCAAGCGCAAGTTATTCCTGCCCTTCTTGCTGGTTTATCACTTTCTTACCTTGAAATTTTCTGGCGTAAACATGTACCAGAAGTAGTATCAATGATTTTTGTACCGTTCTTGTCATTGATTCCAGCCCTTATTTTGGCTCATACTGTTTTAGGTCCTATTGGTTGGACTATTGGCCAAGCCCTCTCAACAGTGGTTCTTGCTGGTTTGACAGGTCCTGTAAAATGGCTTTTCGGTGCTGTTTTTGGTGCACTTTATGCGCCGTTCGTTATTACTGGTCTTCACCACATGACCAATGCTATCGATACTCAGTTAATTGCAGATGCTGGTGGAACAGCTCTTTGGCCTATGATTGCTCTATCAAATATTGCTCAAGGTTCAGCTGTTTTTGCTTACTATATTATGCATCGTCATGATGAACGTGAGGCTCAAATTTCACTTCCAGCTACTATTTCGGCTTATCTTGGTGTTACAGAACCAGCCCTCTTCGGGGTTAACGTCAAATATATTTACCCATTTGTTGCGGGTATGATTGGTTCATCTATCGCAGGTCTTCTATCAGTAACCTTTAACGTTACAGCGGCCTCTATCGGTATTGGTGGTTTGCCTGGTATCCTATCAATTCAACCTAAATATATGATTCCATTTGCAGCAATCATGCTTGTTGCTATCATTGTACCTATGGTCCTAACTTTCTTCTTCCGCAAGGCGGGTCTCTTTACTAAGACAGAAGATGACATAGAACTTAAGGAAGAATTTGCAGCTCAAGAAGAGGCTGAATTTGCATCACATACTGCAACTCCAACAGTTCTTGCTGAATCAGCAGAGGTTGTTAGCCCACTTGCTGGTCAAGTTAAACCACTTAGCCAAGCAACAGACCCAGTTTTCTCATCAGGTGTCATGGGACAGGGGGTAGTCATCGAACCAAGTCAAGGCGAATTGGTTTCACCAGTAAATGGTACAGTGACAGTACTCTTCCCAACTAAGCACGCCGTAGGCATCGTTTCTGAAGAAGGTATTGAAATGCTAATGCACATTGGTATGGATACTGTTAGCCTTGACGGAAAAGGTTTTGTGGCTCATGTTGAACAAGGTGATAAAGTTGTTGTTGGTCAACAATTGATTAGTTTTGATATGGATGTTATTAAAAAGGCTGGTTTGGTCACTGAGACTCCAGTTATCATTACAAATCAAGATGATTTCCAAGCAGATGTTGAAGGGGATCTTCCACGTGATATCAAACGTGGTGATGCTCTCATGATTGCTCATCGAACAAAATAAGTTAAGGGGTGGAGGCGTTATGGTTCCACCTCTACATATAAAGGACAAAAGAGGAAAAATCACATGGCATTAGATAAAACAAAGGTTGTATACCAAATTTATCCAAAATCATATAAGGACACTACAGGAAATGGAATCGGTGATTTCAGAGGCATCATTGAAAAAATTCCTTATCTATCAGAGTTAGGCGTGGATATGGTTTGGCTCAATCCTTTCTATCCGAGCCCACAACGTGACAATGGTTACGATATTTCAGACTATACAGCCGTTAACCCTGTCTTTGGAGACATGACTGATTTTGAAGAACTGGTCCGTGTCGGAAAAGAGCACAAGATTGATTTCATGCTAGATATGGTGCTCAACCATTGCTCAACGGAGCATGAGTGGTTCCAAAAAGCTTTGGCTGGAGACCAGTATTATCAAGATTTCTTCTTTATTCAGGACCAACCAACCGATTGGTTGTCTAAATTTGGTGGTTCTGCCTGGGCTCCTTTTGGAGATACAGGGAAATACTATCTTCACCTCTTTGATGAAACACAGGCGGACCTTAATTGGTGCAATCCCAATGTCCGCAAGGAGTTGTTCAAGGTGGTCAACTTCTGGCGTGACAAGGGAGTCAAAGGCTTCCGTTTCGATGTGATCAATTTGATTGGGAAAGATGAAGTCTTAGTGGATTGCCCTGAAAATGAAGGGAAACCAGCTTATACGGATAAACCAATTGTCCATGACTATCTTCGTATGATGAATGAAGCGACCTTTGGTTCTGATGATAGCTTTATGACAGTTGGAGAGATGTCATCGACAACAATTGACAACTGTGTTCTTTATTCAGCACCGGAGCGTCACGAGTTGTCTATGGCCTTTAACTTCCATCATCTTAAAGTAGATTATGAAGATGGTCAAAAATGGACCATTACTCTCTTTGATTTTGAAGAGCTCAAACGTCTTTACCATACATGGGGCAAGGAAATGAGTGAACGAGGTGGTTGGAGTGCCCTTTTCTGGAATAACCATGACCAACCTCGTGCCTTGAATCGCTTTGTGGATATCAAGAACTTCCGTAATGAAGGAGCGACCATGCTAGCAGCTAGTATTCACCTATCACGTGGAACACCTTATATCTACATGGGCGAAGAAATCGGGATGATTGATCCAGATTATGATTCTATGGCAGATTACGTGGATGTGGAATCCATCAATGCCTACCAGATGCTTTTGGATCAAGGTAAGTCTCCTGAGGAAGCCTTTAAGATTATCCAAGCTAAGTCACGAGATAATTCGCGTACGCCAATGCAATGGGATGCTTCTGAGAATGCAGGTTTTTCAACAGGCACTCCATGGTTGAAAGTCGGTAAATCTTATAAAGACATCAACGTTGAAAATGAAATCGATGGACCAATCTTTAAATTCTATAAAGAATTGATTCGCTTACGCAAAGAAATGCCTATCATTTCAGAAGGAAGCTATCAGCCAGCATTTGAGGATAGTCAACAAGTCTACGCCTTTGAACGCTACTTAGACGATCAAAAACTCTTGGTACTCAATAATTTCTATGGAAGTGAAGCTGAAGTGGAGATTCCAGAAGAATACCAAGCAGGGCGCGTGCTCTTGTCAAACTATGATGATGCAGAGCTTGCTGAAAAGGTAAGTCTTAAGCCTTATCAAACCCTAGCAATCTTAGTAAAATAAGCCAAACTTTCCTCAGTAAATGCTTTTGCTGGGGAATTTTGTTATAATGAAAGCACTTTTAATGTTGATGGAGGAAGTGTAATGACACGCTTACAAGATGATTTTTATGAATACGTCAATGGGAAATGGGCTAAGACAGCAGTCATTCCAGATGATAAACCTTCGACTGGTGGTTTTATGGACTTGGATCGAGATATCGAAAACTTGATGTTGGATATTACCGGAAAATGGCAACGGGGAGAAGAATTACCCGAAGATAGCATTCTGCAAAACTTTGTCAAATACCACAAGATGGTAGCTGATTTTGATGCACGAGAAGCAGCTGGTGTGGCTCCAGCCATGCCCTTGATCAATGAAATCAAGGCTCTGTCTTCTTTTGAAGACTATACCAGCAAGTTGGGCACCTATGAACTAGCTGGCAAACCCAATCTCTTGCCATTTAGCGTGTCGCCAGACTTTAAGAATGCCCAAATGAATGTCTTGTGGGGAGAAGCACCGGCTCTCATCTTGCCAGATACGACCTATTATGAAGAAGGCAACGAAAAAGGTCCAGAATTACTGGCTATCTGGCGCCAAATGATGGAAAAACTCTTATCTAAATTTGATTTCTCAGAGGAAGAAATCAAAGATATTCTGGATAAAGTGATTGCAGCAGATGCAGAATTGGCTAAGTATGTCTTGTCAAATGAAGAAAGATCCGAGTACAACAAACTTTACCATCCATATGAGTGGGAAGATTTCAAGACCTTGGTTCCAGAATTGCCACTCGAGACCTTCTTTACAGAAGTAATTGGACAAACACCAGATAAAATCATCGTGCCGGAAGAGCGTTTCTGGAAGGAATTTGCGCCAAAACACTACTCAGCAGCCAACTGGGAGACCCTTCATGCTGCATTGAAACTCGGCGCAGCTCTTTCTTGGACTCTATTTTTAACGGAAGAAATCCGTGTTTTGGCTGGTGAATATAGTCGTACGATTGCAGGTATTCCAGAACCTCGTCCAAAAGAAAAAGCAGCCTTATCAATAGCAGAAGTACCCTATAGCCAGGCACTTGGACTCTGGTATGCAGGTGAAAAATTCTCACCAGAAGCAAAAGCAGACGTAGAGCATAAAGTTGCAACTATGATTGAGGTTTACAAGGATCGTCTGGAAAAAGCAGATTGGCTCGCTCCTGAAACCCGCGAAAAAGCCATTGTCAAGCTCAATGTCATCACACCACACATCGGTTACCCTGAAAAATTACCAGAAACTTACGCCAAGAAGATCATCGACGAAAGCAAGACCTTGGTGGAAAATGCTCAAAAATTATATCAAATTTCCATTGCTCATAGCTGGAGCAAGTGGAACCAACCAGTCGATCGGAGCGAATGGCATATGCCGGCTAATATGGTCAATGCCTACTATGATCCGCAACAAAACCAAATCGTCTTCCCAGCAGCGATCCTACAGGCACCTTTCTATGACCTTCATCAATCTTCCTCAGCTAACTACGGTGGAATTGGAGCGGTCATTGCTCATGAAATTTCCCACGCCTTTGATACCAATGGTGCTTCCTTTGATGAGAATGGTAGCTTGAAAGACTGGTGGAAGCCAGAAGATTACGAAGCCTTTACCGCTCGTACCCAAAAAGTTATCGATCAGTTTGAAGGCCAAGATTCTTATGGTGCTAAGATTAATGGGAAATTGACTGTTTCTGAAAACGTAGCGGACCTTGGAGGCATCGCTGCAGCCCTTGAAGCCGCTAAGAAAGAAGCAGACTTCTCAGCAGAAGAATTCTTCACCAACTTTGCTCGCATCTGGCGCATGAAAGCTCGGACAGAATATATGCAACTTCTTGCAAGTGTTGATGTCCACGCACCAGGAAAACTCCGTACCAATGTTCAACTACCAAACTTCGACGAATTCCACAAGGAATTTGACGTTAAAGAGGGCGACGGCATGTGGCGTGCCCCAGAAGATCGCGTGATTATTTGGTAATAATGATGAAATCTGTCCAAAAATGGACGGATTTCTTTATTTTTATCACTGTAAGGGTTTACATAGTGTCTAGAAAACGATATAATATACTTGTGTTAAAGCTTGTGAAGTTTTTAACAAGTATTCAAAGGAGTTTCATATGACTAAACAAACTAAAGATGTTCAAACAGTAATAGATGAATTGGCAACAAAAGGGGTTGAAGCCCTTGATGCTATGGCTAACTTTACGCAGGAGCAAGTGGACCATATTGTTCACCAAGCTGCGATTGCTGCTCTAGATAAACACATGTATTTGGCGAAATTGGCCGTTGATGAAACAGGGCGCGGCGTTTACGAAGATAAAGCCATCAAGAACATGTATGCTTCTGAATACATTTGGAATAGTATTAAATATGACAAAACTGTAGGCGTTATTGCTGAAGATAAAGAACAAGGTTTGGTTTCTATCGCTGAGCCGGTTGGTGTTATCTGTGGGGTTACACCAACAACTAACCCAACTTCAACAACCATTTTCAAAGCCCTCATTGCTCTTAAGACACGTAACTCTATCATCTTTGCCTTCCACCCATCAGCTCAGAAATCATCTGCAGAGGCTGCTCGTATTGTTCGTGATGCAGCTATTGAAGCAGGTGCACCTAAGGACTGCATCCAGTGGATTGAAGAGCCATCTATCGAAGCAACTGGTCTTTTGATGAACCATCCTAAGATTGCCACAGTACTTGCGACTGGTGGACCTGGAATGGTTAAGGCTGCTTATTCAACTGGTAAACCAGCGCTTGGTGTAGGAGCTGGAAACGTCCCATCTTATATCGCTGCTGATGCTAAGGTTAAACGTGCGGTCAACGATATCATCGTTTCAAAAACTTTTGATAATGGTATGATTTGTGCGTCTGAACAAGCAGCTATCGTTGATGCAGCTATTTATGACGAAGTTAAGGCTGAATTTGAAGCACATCAATGTGTCATCATTTCTAAAAAAGCTGATATTGCTAAATTGGAAAAAGTCGTTCTTAATGAAGCGCGTACAGCTGTAAATGGTGCCATTGTAGGTCACTCAGCTATTGAAATTGCTGAAAAAGCTGGCCTTAAAGTTCCTGCAGGTACAAAAATGCTTTTGGCAGAAATTCCAGATGCAACAATGGAATATCCACTTGCCTTGGAAAAATTGTCTCCAGTACTTGCTCTTATCAAATCTGATGGTGTTGAAGATGGATTCAAAAAAGCAGAAGGCATGCTCAATTTGGGTGGTCTTGGACACACCGCTGTTATCCACACTGAAAATGAAGAGCTCCAACTCCAATACGGTATCCGCATGAAAGCCTGCCGTGTCTTGGTTAATAGCCCATCAGCTGAAGGTGGTATCGGTAATATCTACAATAACATGATCCCATCATTGACTCTTGGTTGTGGTTCACACGGTCATAACTCAGTGTCACACAATGTTAGCTCATTTGATCTCTTGAATGTTAAAACATTGTCAAAGCGTCGCAATAACATGCAATGGTTTCGCGTCCCACCAAAAATCTTCTTCGAAAAAGATTCAATAACTTACCTGCGTCACATTGAAGCTGAGCGCGTGATGTTGGTTTGTGACCCTGGTATGGTTCAGTTTGGTTATGCAGACTTGGTTAAACGCCAATTGGAACTTAACCGCCACAGACCGGCAGTAGATGTTTTCTCAGATGTTGAGCCAAACCCATCTACTAATACCGTTTATAAAGGTTTGGAACGCTTTGTAGATTTCCAACCAGATGTAATCATCGCTCTTGGTGGTGGTTCTGCAATGGACGCTGCTAAGGCTATGTGGATGTTCTTTGAACACCCAGATGTAAGCTTCTTCGGTGCTAAACAAAAATTCTTGGATATCCGTAAACGTACTTACAAGATTCCTTACGCTCAGAAGACACAATTCATCTGTATCCCAACAACTTCAGGGACAGGTTCAGAAGTAACGTCATTTGCGGTTATCACTGATAGTGAAACTCATATCAAGTACCCATTGGCAGATTATGCTTTGACTCCGGACATTGCTATCGTTGACCCTGCTTTGGTTATGAGTGTACCTGCCAGCGTTACAGCAGATACAGGTATGGACGTTTTGACTCACGCCATTGAATCTTATGTATCAGTCATGGCTAGCGACTATACACGTGGGCTTTCACTTCAAGCGATTAAACTTGTTTTTGAAAATCTTGAACATTCTTACCGCTTTGGTGATGAAGAATCACGTGAAAAAATGCATAATGCGTCAACAATGGCTGGTATGGCCTTCGCCAATGCCTTCCTTGGTATCAACCACTCACTAGCTCATAAGGTTGGTCCTATGTTTGACATTCCACACGGACGTACTAATGCGATTTTGATGCCTCACGTTATCCGTTACAACGGTCGTGATCCTCAAAAACACGCTATGTTCCCTAAATATGACTACTTCCGTGCAGACAAAGATTACGCAGATATCGCTCGTTTCATGGGATGGGGTACTGACAAGCAATCAGATGCTGAATTGGTTGAAGTTTTGGCACAAAAAGTATACGAATTGGGTATTTCCGTTGGTATTGCCATGAACTGGAAGGGACAAGGTGTTACTAAGAAACTTCTTCAAGACACTGCCTATACTTTGGCCGAACATGCTTATGAAGACCAATGTACAACAGCTAATCCGAAAGAACCACTTATTTCAGAATTGAAAGAAATCATCGAAATTGCCTTTGATTATAAAGGATAAGCGATAGACTAAAGTAGCTCTATAAGGGCTACTTTTTTTGCTAGAAACCATCTATATTAGAGTGTTTATCCAAATTAAAAATAAAGGACTTTCCCGAATAAGATAGAAAAACGCTTTAAGAATTGTTATAATAACCTTACAGCGAGATAAGGAGATTCCTATGACAAAAGAAGAAGGGCTTAGTTTGGGTGAAACAGCACATCCTCTCAAGTCTCGTGAATTGATGCCACCAGTGGCTTCTGCAGCAGGGAATAGAGCGACTAATAAGTTTAAAGAGTTTAATGCTGATAGGATGGTGAGTGTTCAATTCAATCCTAGTCAACAAGTAAAAGAATCAAAGGAGCCAGTAACCTCAAAGAATATTGTGGGGATGGTATCAGGTGTGATTGCAGCGATACTCACCATACTTTTGATTGTTTGTCTCGTGATGGGATACCGTTATCGAGCCGCAAGCATTGAGGGCGATTGGACAAGCCCAACCTTTAGTGAGAAAATGTTAGCCACTCTGAAAGATACTGCTAATACTAAGAATAAAGTTAGTAATGCTTTACCACAAGGTCAAGATCTTATCACAGATATCAATACAGTAATGAGTATTACTGACAATAAGGCTCACTTAAAAGTGAGCTTTGTTTACAATCGTAAAGGTCTTTATCAGGCTTACCAGAGTAGAGTTACTGAATTGAAAGGTCAGTACGGTGAGGAGTTCTCGGAGGTTTTTGATAGTTATTCATTGTCAGAAAAAGACTACTATAAACAGTTTGATGAGACAGTGAAGAAAGAACTTCCAAAGAGTTATACCTACGATGCCAAAACCGGTCGTGTCACAACAACTGCTTTTACGGGTGATATTAACCGTTGGGAGCAAACAATCACTGTGGATAAGGCTGGAGATTCAGATGCTTTTAAAAAAGGTGATGTATTAGATTATACGCCTAACAATGGAGGCTTTACTATTAAGGCACACAGTGAATTTGGTGACATTAGCTTTACAAAAAATAAATAAAAAAGGAAATTAAAGGGGAATATAAATGACAAGAGCAGAATGGTTGGACTATTTTGAAACGGTAAACGGACGCAAGCCGAGTGTTCAGGAAATGGCGGATGCTTTGAAAGCTGGGGAGTTTGTTAATGAAGCACCGGCTAAAACTGAAGATACAGCTACTACTGAACCTATTAAGGTTGAGGCAGAAATCGTCGAGACAAGTACTAGTCCTCTACCAACTGAAACGGCACCAGTAGTAACAGCAACTGCACCTTCTACGGTTCCTTTTCCAGAAGGACAAGCAGCTGTGGCAAATTTGGCTCCTAAAAAACCAATGGATCCCAAAAAGAAAAAACGCATCCTAGTCTCAGTTTTGTCAGCAATAGTCCTTGTCTTCTTATGTATCGGTGGCTTTATGACTTACCGTTATGTGACAGGTAATATTGATGGCAAATGGTACAGTAGTTCTCTAGGTAGAGAGTATAGCTCAAGCATGTCTGAAAGTTTGACAGACTTGGATAGTAAGGAGCTTGAAAAGTACTTTAAAGATACTGCTGTAACCATGAAAGTAAAAGGTAGCAATGCGAAGGTGACTGCTAGCTATACTTTTGATAAGAAAACCTATATCAAGGACTATCGTGAGAGGGTTCAGAAGTCCTTCTCAGCCTTTGGAGATTTATTTAAAGCCTTCTATGGAGATTCCTTTGAAAACTATTATAGTGAGGAAACCATAGAAAAAGAACTTGATGAAGCTCTTGAAAAAGCTGCGAAAGATAATGGTCAAAAGTATGATTCGAAGACAGGCGAAACAACAACAACCCTTTTCAAAGGGAAGGTTAGTCGCTTGGGGCATAAGATGACTGTTACTTCTGTCAACAAAGATGTTGATATCGATGGTCTCAATGTGAAAAAAGGTCAAGAGCTAAAAGTGACTAAAAAAGACAAGAAAGTAACGCTTAGTGGTGATGGTAAATCAAAAGATATTACTTTCTCAACTAAGAATGACACCAAAGATAAATTTTAAAATGACATCCGGAATCGCTATTCCGGATTTTTTCATGTCTTTGAGGGAAGAGAATAACGTGATATCCGAATGATTTTCTCACAAGTCACAATACGTGTAGAAATATTCTGACAATTATGCTACAATAGAGCCACAGACTATCTAAAAAGAGGATTTACCATGACACTTGTATACCAATCAACACGTGACGAAAATAATAAAGTAACTGCTAGTCAAGCTATTCTTCAAGGTTTGGCAACAGATGGTGGCTTGTTCACACCATTGTCAACACCTGAGGTTACTTTGGACTTTGATCAATTGAAAGACGCTTCTTACCAAGAAGTTGCTAAATTGGTCTTGTCAGCTTTCTTGGATGATTTTACGGAAGAGGAATTAGATTACTGTATCACAAATGCTTATGACGACAAGTTTGATACAGCTGCTATTGCACCAGTAGCTAAACTTAAGAACCACTACAACCTTGAACTTTTCCATGGTTCTACTATCGCTTTCAAAGATATGGCCCTTTCAATCTTGCCTTACTTGCTAACAACATCAGCTAAAAAGCAAGGTGTTGATAATAAGATTGTTATCTTGACAGCGACATCAGGTGATACTGGTAAGGCTGCTATGGCTGGTTTTGCAGATGTTCCTGGAACTGAAATTATTGTCTTTTATCCAAAAGACGGTGTTTCAAAAATCCAAGAATTGCAAATGACCACTCAAACAGGAGCTAACACTCACGTTATTGCCATTGATGGTAACTTTGATGATGCCCAAACCGATGTGAAACGTATGTTTAATGATGTTGACTTGCGTGAGAAATTGTTGGCTCATCATACGCAATTCTCATCAGCTAACTCAATGAACGTCGGTCGTTTGGTACCACAAGTGGTTTACTATGTATATGCCTATGCGCAGTTGGTTAAGGCAGGTCATATCCAAAACGGAGATAAGGTTAACTTCACAGTACCAACAGGAAACTTTGGTAATATCTTGGCGGCTTATTATGCACGTCAGATTGGTGTTCCGGTTGGCAAATTAATCTGTGCCTCTAATGAAAATAACGTCCTCACAGACTTCTTCGCAACGGGTACTTATGACAAGAAACGTGACTTCAAGGTAACGACAAGTCCTTCTATGGATATCTTGGTATCTTCTAACTTGGAACGCTTGATTTTCCACCTTCTTGGTAATGATGCTGCTAAGACTAAAGAGCTCATGGATGCACTTGTGACTAAGGGCGAGTATACTTTGGCTGGTGCAGATAAAGATATTCTTGATTTGTTTGCAGCAGGTTTTGCAACTGAGGATGAAACAGCTGCTGAAATCAAACGTGTCTATGATGAAAACAAGTATATCGAAGATCCTCATACAGCGGTTGCCTCAGCTGTTTACGAAGCATATGTTCAAAAGACAGATGACCACACCCCTACAGTTATCGCTTCAACAGCTAGCCCATATAAATTCCCACGTGTGGCTATTTCAGCTGTCACTGGTAAAGACAGTGGGGATGATTTCAAAGCAGTGGAAGATTTGCACCAACTTTCAGGTGTAGCTATCCCAGCTGCTGTAGATGGACTTGAACATGCGGAAGTTCGCCATAAAACAGTTGTTGCGGCAGCTGATATGCAAAAAGCAGTTGAAAGCTATCTTGGTGTATAAGAATAAAAAAATAGGAGCTGAGAAATCAGCCCTATTTTTATCAATATAGAAGAGAATATTATGACAGAAACAAAGAAAATTCTAAACATAGCCTTGCCTGCTATGGCCGAAAACCTTCTACAAATGTTGATGGGGGTTGTCGATTCTTACCTAGTGGCTCAGGTTGGTATTGTCGCCATATCAGGGGTTTCCGTAGCCAATAATATAATCACGATTTACCAAGCTATCTTCATTGCTCTAGGAGCCTCAAGTGCCAGTGTCATTGCTAGAAGTCTAGGGAAGGGAGATGTTAAAGCGACTAACCGAGACACCTGGGATGCTATTATTATTACCCTTGCTCTTAGTCTCATTCTTGGTTTACTTTCCATTTTTGGTGGTGGGGCCATTCTTAATCTTTTAGGTACTGAGCAATCTGTAACTCAGGCTGGTAGTCTCTACCTTGCTCTTGTCGGTGGAGGAGTGGTTTTCCTAGCCTTAATGACTACTTTTGGTAACATACTACGGGCCAAGGGACGGCCTCGTATTTCCATGGTCGTCAGTCTTTTAACTAATGTCCTTAATGCTATTTTATCTTCTTTAGCTATCTTTGTGGGACATTGGGGGATTATTGGGGTCGCAACGGCTACGGTTTTTTCTCGTCTGGTTGGGACAGTGATACTGTGGCAAGCGATGAAACTGGATGTGAAGCAGCTTGAAGTTACCAAACCTTTCAACAGGGAGTTGTTGGGAATTGCTCTGCCAGCAGCAGGTGAACGACTGATGATGCGTGCTGGAGATGTGGTCATTGTGGCTATTATTGTTACCTTTGGTACAGCCGTTGTCGGTGGTAACGCCATCGGTGAAAACCTTACTCAGTTTAACTATATGCCTGGTATGGGAGTCGCAACGGCTACGGTTATCTTGGTTGCCAATAGTTTGGGTCGAGGGGATAAGGCTCAGATGAAGCGTATTATACGAGAGTCTTATTGGATTTCAACCTTTTTGATGGTTCTGGTTTCAGGGAGCATCTTGCTTTTTGGACAAGGCTTATCAGGTCTCTTTACAGATAATAAAGCAGCTATTGCGGCTAGCCAGGTAGTTATTCTTTATTCTTTCCTTGGGAATCCTGTGACCTCGGGGACTCTAGTCTACACAGCAGTTTGGCAAGGTCTTGGTAAGGCTAAGATGCCTTTCTATGCAACAACTATTGGGATGTGGATTATCCGAATTTTCTCAGGATATTTCCTTGGGGTGAGTCTGGGAATGGGTCTTGCTGGTGTCTGGATTGCAACCGTTGTTGATAATGTATGGCGTGCGGTCTTCCTCTATGTGATGTACCGTCGTTATCTCATAAAGAGAAAGTTTTAATGATAGATATTGAGGAGATACTCTTATTCAAAGGGTATCTTCTTCTTATTTTTTACAAGTAAGCTCGAATATGGTAAAATAAGCTGATAAAAACTTTTTGAGGTAGTAATTATGACTGTAAAAATCAATACAAAAGATGGTCAAATCGAATTGTCAGATGATGTCATCGCAACAGTAGTTGGCGGTTCAGCAACAGAAATTTTTGGCGTTGTCGGTATGGCAAGTAAGAGTGCTATCCGAGATAATTTTCAAGCACTTCTTGGAAAGGAAAACTACGCAAAAGGAGTTGTCGTGAAATCTACTGATGCAGGTATCACTGTGGATGTTTACACTGTTATGAGTTACGGTGTTAAGATTAGTGAGGTTTCAAAAAATATTCAAGAACGTGTGAAATTTAATCTTGAGAATCAACTCGGTATCAAGGCTGAAACAGTAAATGTTTACGTTCAAAATATTAAAGTCGTAGGAGAAAACTAGTGTCTAAAATTACAACAAGCTTGCTTCAGGAGATGGTCCAAGCAGCAGCAACACGTCTAGGTAAGCAAGCAGAATATGTGAATTCACTCAATGTCTTCCCAGTACCAGATGGAGATACTGGAACAAACATGGGAATGACTATGGATAACGGAGCCAAAGCTGTCGCAGATCAATCAGCTTCAACAGTTGGTGAAGTTGGTCAGATTTTATCTAAAGGTCTTTTGATGGGTGCCCGTGGTAACTCGGGTGTTATCACGTCACAATTGTTCCGTGGATTTGGTCAAAGTATCAAGGATAAAACGGAACTTGACGGCCAAGATCTAGCTCATGCTTTCCAAGCAGGTGTTGAAGTTGCCTATAAAGCAGTTATGAAACCTGTCGAAGGAACAATCCTTACAGTATCACGTGGTGCAGCTTCAGCAGCGATTAAGAAAGCTGAATCTACAAATGATGCTGTTGAGGTTATGCGTGCAGCTCTCGATGGAGCTAAGGCTGCCTTGGCCAAGACACCAGAGATGCTTCCAGTTTTGAAAGAAGTTGGTGTGGTAGACTCAGGTGGTCAAGGTTTGGTCTTCATTTATGAAGGTTTCTTGTCAGCCCTCACAGGTGAGTATATCGCTTCAGAGGACTTCCAAGCGACACCTGCTACGATGACAGAGATGATTAATGCAGAACACCATAAGTCAGTTGCTGGTCATGTTGCAACAGAAGACATTACCTTCGGTTACTGTACGGAAATCATGATTGGTCTCAAACAAGGTCCGACTTATGTGAAAGACTTTGACTATGAAGAGTTCCAAAATTACTTGAGTAACCTTGGGGATTCTCTCCTTGTTGTTAACGACGATGAAATTGTAAAAGTTCACGTCCATACAGAGGATCCAGGTCTTGTCATGCAAGAAGGTCTTAAATATGGGGCTCTTGTCAAAGTTAAGGTTGACAACATGCGTAACCAACACGATGCACAAGTTCAAAAAGAAGAAGCTATCCAAGCTGCACCTTCTGCTCCTAAAGACTTTGCCCTTATTGCAGTTGTTGCCGGAGATGGACTTGCAGATATCTTCAAATCACAAGGTGTTGACTATGTGATTTCAGGTGGTCAAACAATGAACCCATCAACAGAAGATATTGTTAAGGCTATTGAACAGGTCAATGCTAAGAATGTAATCATCTTGCCAAACAATAAAAACATCTTTATGGCAGCGCAATCAGCTGCTGAAGTAGTAGATGTCAATGCGGCTGTTGTTGAAACACGTACAGTTCCACAAGGATTTACAAGTTTGCTTGCTTTTGATCCTAGCCAAAGTATCGAAGCCAATGTTGAAGCTATGACAGCTAGTCTTTCAGATGTAACAAGTGGTAGCGTGACATTGGCGGTACGTGATACAACTATTGATGGTCTTGAGATTCATGAAAATGATATCCTTGGTATGGTGGATGGTAAGATCCTTGTGTCTACACCAGATATGGACCAAGCCCTTCTTGACACCTTTGACAAGATGATTGACGAAGACAGTGAAATTGTTATGATTTACGTCGGCGAAGAAGGTAATCAAGAACAAGCTCAAGCACTTGCGGAAAAATTGGAAGAGGCTCACGAAGATATCGAAGTTGAAATCTTCCAAGGAGACCAACCAGTTTATCCATACCTCTTCAGTGTTGAATAATTTTGAATAATCATTTAGGAAGTCTTAGGGCTTCCTTTTTGTTTTGTCAGTTTTGATATAGCGGGGATATCTTTTCGGAATTACAAAAATATTCTGAAAATTCCTTGACATTACTTTCCAAAGTGGTAACATATGTTGTAAGAAATTTTATAGATTGAAGGTAACATCATGAGAAGTGATATGATCAAAGTTGGTGTTGATAAGGCACCAGCACGCGGACTTTTGTATGCGACTGGGCAAGTTAAATCTGCCAAGGATATGCGAAAGCCCTTCATTGCTATTTGTAACTCTTATATTGATATTGTTCCAGGGCATGTTCACTTGCGTGAATTAGCAGATATTGCCAAGGAAGCCATCCGCGAGGCTGGCGGTATTCCTTTTGAGTTTAATACCATTGGTGTGGATGATGGGATTGCCATGGGGCATATTGGGATGCGTTACAGTCTTCCATCTCGTGAATTGATTGCCGATTCTGCAGAAACAGTTATTAATGCCCACTGGTTTGACGGGGTTTTCTACATTCCTAACTGTGATAAGATTACACCAGGGATGATTTTGGCGGCCATGCGTACTAATGTGCCAGCAGTATTTTGTTCTGGTGGCCCTATGAAGGGTGGCGTTGACATGACTGGTCATCAAGCGACGCTATCAAGTTTGTTTGAAGCTGTAGGTACCTATCAGGCTGGAGATATGAGCAAGGAAGAGCTCGATTATTTGGAGAAAAATGCTTGTCCAACTTGTGGTTCATGCTCAGGAATGTTTACCGCTAACTCAATGAACTGTTTGATGGGAGTTTTGGGCCTTGCCCTTCCAGGTAACGGTACTATCCTAGCCGTTTCAGATGAACGTCGTGAATTGGTTCGTCAAGCAGCCACAAAATTGATGGATAACATCAAAAATAATGTTCGCCCACGTGATATTGTGACCAAAGAAGCCATCGATGATGCGTTTGCTCTAGATATGGCCATGGGTGGTTCAACCAATACTGTTCTTCATACGCTTGCTATTGCGCGTGAGGCCGGTATTGACTATGATCTTAAAGACATTAACGAGATTGCCAAGAAGACACCTTATCTCTCTAAAATTGCACCTTCAAGTGTTTACACTATGCATGATGTCCATGAAGCTGGTGGAGTTCCAGCCATTATTAATCAGTTGATTAAAAAAGGAGCCATTAAGGGTGATCGTATTACAGTTACTGGTAAGACTTTGAAAGAAAACGTAGCTGGTGCTGAAATCAAGAATGAAGAAATTATCCATCCAATTGAGAATCCTATCTCACCAGTTGGTGGTTTGTCTATCCTTTACGGAAATATTGCTCAGGATGGAGCTGTTATCAAGGTCGGTGGTGTAGATCCATCTGTTAAAACTTTCCGTGGTAAAGCTATTTGTTGTGATTCACAAAATCAGGCCCTTGAGTTGATTGATAATGGAACAGTTAAGAAGGGCCATGTCGTTGTCATTCGTTACGAAGGTCCTCAGGGTGGACCTGGTATGCCAGAAATGTTGGCACCAACTTCTAAGATTGTCGGACGCGGTCTTGGTAAGGATGTGGCTCTGATTACGGATGGTCGTTTCTCAGGAGCTACTCGTGGTATTGCGATTGGTCACGTTTCTCCAGAAGCAGCAGAAGGTGGTAATATCGCCCTAATCGAAGATGGCGATGAAATCGTGATTGACCTACCAAATCGTACCCTTGATCTGCTTGTAGATGATGCAACCCTTGAAGAACGTCGCAAACATTTGAAACCTTTCAAATCAAAAATTTCAAGTGGTTGGTTGCGTCGCTATACAGCCTTTGCTAAATCAGCCAATGTTGGCGGAACTTTGATGAGTGACGAAGAATTCGAAGAACGTAAAGCAGAACGTCAAGCACAAGAAAAAAACTAAGAACATTCTTTCCGAAGAGTTTGTGATATTTTTCTCCGAAACCCTTGCAAATTTGGTTAAAAATGTTATCATAGTATACAAGGTTTTGAATTTTTAGACAATTCGAAAAAAACAACTACTAAAGGAGGTCCATGTGAAGAAAATTGAACTTGAAGAAGCACGCTCTGGTGCTGATTTAATTCTAGATACACTTCTTGAACTTGGGATTTCAACTATCTTTGGATATCCTGGCGGAGCGGTTCTTCCTTTGTATGATGCTATTTACAAAAATGACAAGATTAATCATATCTTATCTCGTCATGAGCAAGGAAGTCTGCACGAAGCTGAAGGTTATGCCAAATCAACTGGTAAACTCGGTGTTGCTCTTGTAACGAGTGGTCCTGGTGCTACTAATGCTATTACAGGGATTGCAGATGCTATGAGTGATAGCGTACCTCTCCTAGTCTTTACTGGTCAGGTCGCAACACCAGGTATTGGTAAGGATGCCTTCCAAGAGGCTGACATTGTCGGAATTACCATGCCGATTACAAAATACAATTATCAGATTCGCGATACAGCTGATATTCCTCGTATTATTAGGGAAGCGGTTCATATTGCAACAACTGGCCGACCTGGTCCAGTTGTTATCGACCTCCCTAAAGATGTCGTAGCTAAGGAAACAGCCTTCATCAACAATCCTGAAATTAATCTTCCAAGTTACCAACCGACGCTAAGACCAAACGAAATGCAAATCAAGAAAATCTTGAAGCAGTTGGGTAAAGCTAAGAAGCCGGTTATTGTAGCTGGAGGTGGGGTGTCTTATTCTGAATCTGCTAAGGAGCTAGTTGCTTTTGCAGAACGCTACCAAATCCCAATTGTTACAAGTCTTTTAGGTCAAGGGACAATTGCTACTAGTCATCCCCTCTTCTTGGGTATGGGTGGTATGCACGGTTCATATGCAGCTAACATTGCTATGACCGATGCTGACTTTATGATTGCCATTGGTTGTCGTTTTGATGACCGTTTGACAGGTAATCCTAAAACATTTGCCAAGAATGCCAAGGTTGTCCATATTGATGTAGATCCAGCTGAGATTGGTAAAATTATTGCAGTGGACCTTCCAGTTGTTGGTGATGCCAAGCAAGCTCTTGAAATGCTCTTAGCAGAACCAGTGGTTAAGAATAACACTGAAAAATGGATTGAAAAAGTTACAAAAGACAAAGAGCGAGTACGTTCTTACGATAAGAAAGAACGTATGGTACAGCCTCAGGCAGTTATCGAGCGTATCGGTGAATTGACTAAGGGTGACGCGGTTGTTGTTACTGACGTTGGTCAACATCAAATGTGGACAGCTCAGTATTATCCATACCAAAATGAGCGTCAATTGGTGACCTCAGGTGGTCTTGGAACAATGGGATTCGGTGTCCCAGCAGCAATTGGTGCTAAAATTGCTAATCCTGATAAAGAAGTTATCCTCTTTGTTGGTGATGGTGGTTTCCAAATGACGAATCAAGAATTGGCTATCTTAAATGTTTACAAGGTGCCAATCAAGGTTGTTATGTTGAATAACCACTCACTTGGTATGGTACGTCAATGGCAAGAGTCCTTCTACGAAGGGCGTACATCAGAGTCTGTCTTTGATACCCTTCCAGATTTCCAATTGATGGCTCAAGCTTACGGCATTAAGTCTTATAAGTTTGATAATCCAGAGACAATTGATCAGGATTTGGAAGTTATCAAGGAAGACGTGCCAATGTTCATCGAGGTGGATATCTCTCGTAAAGAGCATGTCTTGCCAATCGTTCCGGCTGGTAAGAGTAATCACGAAATGTTGGGGGTGAAGTTCAATGCGTAGAATGTTAACAGCTAAACTTCAGAACCGTTCAGGTGTCCTTAACCGCTTCACAGGTGTTCTTTCACGACGTCAAGTTAACATTGAAAGTATCTCTGTAGGGGCTTCTGAGGATCCTAACGTTTCACGTATTACGATTATTATTGATGTGAATTCTCAAAATGAAGTGGAACAAATCATCAAACAGCTTAATCGTCAGATTGATGTGATTCGCATCCGTGATATCACGGATCAACCACACTTGGAACGTGAAGTTATCCTAGTTAAGGTATCAGCACCAACCTCTAAACGTGCTGAAATCTTGGCGATTATTCAACCTTTCCGTGCTTCGGTGGTTGATGTGGCACCAAGCTCTATCACTATCCAGATGACTGGTGATGCTGAAAAGAGCGAGGCGCTTCTACGAGTTATTCGTCCTTACGGAATCAAAAATATCGCTCGTACGGGTGCTACTGGATTTACCCGTGATTAAAAAATCCAACTTAAATTTGTTAACCCAGCCTTAAAAAGGCAATAAATTATTTTTTTAGAAAAGAGACATATTACTATGGCAGTTCAAATGGAATATGAAAAAGACGTAAAAGTAGCAGCACTTGACGGTAAAAAAATCGCCGTTATCGGTTACGGTTCACAAGGTCATGCGCATGCACAAAACTTGCGTGATACAGGTCACGATGTGATCATCGGTGTTCGTCCAGGTAAATCATTTGATAAAGCTAAGGAAGATGGTTTTGATACTTACACAGTAGCAGAAGCAACTAAATTGGCTGATGTTATCATGATCTTGGCTCCAGACGAAATCCAACAAGAACTTTACGAAGCAGAAATTGCTCCAAACCTTGAAGCTGGTAATGCTGTTGGTTTCGCACACGGATTTAACATCCACTTCGAATTCATCAAAGTTCCTAAAGATGTTGATGTCTTCATGTGTGCTCCTAAAGGACCTGGTCACTTGGTACGTCGTACATTTGAAGAAGGTTTTGGTGTTCCTGCACTTTACGCAGTATACCAAGATGCTACAGGTAACGCTAAAGACATCGCTATGGACTGGTGTAAAGGTGTTGGTGCAGCACGTGTTGGTCTTCTTGAAACAACATACAAAGAAGAAACTGAAGAAGATTTGTTTGGTGAACAAGCAGTTCTTTGTGGTGGTTTGACTGCCCTTATCGAAGCTGGTTTTGAAGTCTTGACTGAAGCTGGATATGCTCCAGAATTGGCTTACTTTGAAGTGCTTCACGAAATGAAATTGATCGTTGACTTGATCTACGAAGGTGGATTCAAGAAAATGCGTCAATCAATTTCAAACACTGCTGAATTCGGTGATTACGTATCAGGTCCACGTGTTATCACTGAACAAGTGAAAGAAAATATGAAAGCAGTTCTTGCTGACATTCAAAACGGTAAATTCGCTAACGACTTCGTTAACGACTACAAGGCTGGACGTCCAAAACTTACTGCTTACCGTGAAGAAGCTGCTAACCTTGAAATCGAAAAAGTTGGTGCTGAATTGCGTAAAGCAATGCCATTCGTTGGTCAAAACGACGATGACGCATTCAAAATCTATAACTAATGTGATAGTCTCAAAAACCAGCCTAGTGCTGGTTTTTTGTGTTCTGAAGAGAGTAGTTAGGAATCAATCCTACTGCTCTTTTTTGGTAAAAAAAACTCACTCCATTAAGGAGTGAGAATAGCCATAAAATTAGTAAGTCAAGACAAAGTTTTTCTTCTTACCACGACGGATAACAGTAATTTCATTATCAATTTTATCTGCATCTGAGAGGGTGTAATCCAAGTCTTGTACACGTTCACCGTTGATGTAGATAGCACCGTTTTGGACATCTTCACGTGCTTGACGTTTAGATGGTGAAATTTTTGCATTGACGAGAAGTTCAACGATGTTCAGATTTTCATCTGCTGAAATTTCATAAGTTGGGACACCGTTAAGGGCAACTTTAAGGTCACGTGCTGAGAGAGCTTTAAGGTTACCAGCGAAGAGTTGTTCAGTGATGTGAACAGCTTGTTCATAGGCTTCTTTACCGTGAACCAAAGTAACAACTTCACGAGCCAAAACTTTTTGTGCCAAACGTTGGTGACGAGCTTGGTCAAATTCTTTACCGATCTCTTCAATTTCTTCAAGTGACAAGAAAGTGAAAATCTTCAAGAAGCGAACGGCGTCATCATCCATAACGTTGAGCCAGAATTGGTACATTTCGTAAGGTGTTGTTTTAGTAGCATCAAGCCAGACAGCGTTACCTTCTGATTTACCGAATTTTTTACCAGTTGAATCTGTGATAAGTGGTACAGTGATGACATGTCCAGATTTATCTGCTTTACGACGCAAGAGCTCAGTACCTGCTGTCATGTTACCCCATTGGTCAGAACCACCAATTTGGAGGGTTACGCCGTACTTATCGTTGAGTTCATAGAAATCGTAACCTTGCATGATTTGGTAGGCAAACTCAGTGTAAGAGATACCTGTTTCGATACGTTTCTTAACAGATTCCTTACTCATCATGTAGTTAACTGTGAAGTATTTACCTACGTCACGTAAGAAATCAATGAAGCTGACTGAACCAAACCAGTCATAGTTGTTGACCATAACGGCCTTGTTGTCACCATTTTCAAAATCAAGGAAACGAGAGAGTTGTCCTTGGATTTTTTCAACCCAACCTTCAACAGTTTCTTTGGTTTGCAGGCTACGTTCAGCATCTTTAAATGATGGGTCACCAATCAAACCTGTTGCACCACCAACGAGGGCGTAAGGTTTGTGTCCAGCCAATTGAAGTCGGCGACTTGTAAGGATAGCGACAAGGTGTCCAAGGTGGAGACTGTCTGCTGTTGGGTCATAACCAGTGTAGTATGAGACTGGTCCCTCTTCAAAGGCTTTTACAAGGGCTTCTTCATCAGTGGTTTGAAAAATCAAGCCACGTGCTTTTAGTTCTTCAAAAATTGTCATGATATTCTCCAGTAAAGTATATTCTGCACCATTATACCAAAAGAAAGCAACCCTATGCAAGCTTTGTCAAAGTTTGTTATAATAGACTTTGAGGTATTTCTATGAATTTTGAAAAAATAATAAATTATTTTAGGCGACTAGGGCAGACTATTCGTACAAAGTTCTCTGGTTCTAGGTCTAAAAGAGGAGATAAATCTTTTAAAGAAAGGAAAGCTACGACTGGATCTAAGTGGAATCGTAAGCAAGCACGGAAGTCGCCTGAGGATGGGATGACACTCTTAGACATGGGTGATGTTTTCTTAAAAACCTTAAAGCTCTTGTCTGATTTCTTTTATGTGGTTATTATCGTTCTTACCTTATTCGGTGCAGGAATTGGTTTGGGTTATCTGGGGAGTCAAATTGAGTCTGTTCCATCGATTAAGGACAAAACCTTGTTGAATCAGATTAGTGAGGTTAGTTTGGTATCTTCGATGAGCTATTCCGATTCCAAGAAGATTGCGGATATTGATACTGACTTGCTGAGAACACCTATTGAGAGTGATGCGATTTCTAACAATGTCAAAAATGCCATCATTGCGACTGAGGATGAAAATTTTAAAAAGCATAAGGGTGTTGTACCAAAGGCAGTTTTTAGGGCCTTGGTGTCATCAGTTTTGGGGGTTGGCTCTTCAAGTGGAGGTTCGACGCTAACGCAGCAGTTAATCAAGCAACAGGTAACAGGCGATGCGCCAACCTTTAAACGTAAGGCGGCAGAGATTATCTATGCCTTACAATTGGAGCGTCGCGCTTCTAAAAATGAAATTTTAACCGATTATCTGAATGTTTCTCCTTTTGGACGTAACAACAAGGGGAAAAATATTGCTGGTATTGAGGAGGCTGCTCAAGGTATTTTTGGGGTATCTGCAGCGGATTTGACAGTTCCTCAGGCGGCTTATCTGGCAGGTTTGCCACAGAGCCCGATTGTCTACTCACCTTATACAGCTGACGGTCAATTAAAAAATGCAGAGGATCTTTCTTATGGCTTAGCACGTCAGCAAGATGTACTCTACAATCTTTATCGCGGTGGCTATCTAGATAAGTCGCAGTATGAAAGCTATAAGGATTATGATATCACTAAAGATTTCAAGGCTGGTGAGAAGTCTGATGCCGTAAGTCATGACTATTTGTACTATTCTGTCATGTCTGAGGCTCAGGATGTCATGTATGATTATCTAGTTAAACGTGACAAGGTATCGAGTCAAGATTTGAAAAATGATAAGACCAAGGAAAGCTATCGTGAGAGGGCCCTACAAGAGCTACAAACCGGTGGCTACAGCGTTAAGACAACTATTGATAATGCAGTTTATAATGCGATGCAAGATGCTGCGAGTCAATATGGTGGCCTCCTCGACCAAGGTGGAAATAGTGGAGTTGAAGTCGGAAATGTGCTCATGGATAATGCGACTGGAGCAATTCTAGGATTTGTTGGTGGTCGTAGTTACGAAAATAATCAAAATAACCATGCTTTTGATACGGCACGCTCCCCAGGCTCATCTATTAAGCCTATTATTGCTTATGGAATTGCTATTGATCAAGGTTTGATGGGTAGCTCAAGTATCCTTTCTAACTACCCAACTAATTTTACGGGTGGAACGCCTATTCTCCATGATGGTGATAAGGGTACAGCTATGATGAACCTACAAGAGGCACTCAATACCTCGTGGAATATTCCAGCCTTTTGGACATATCAAATGCTTCAACGTCATGATGTTGATGTTGAGGGTTACATGACCAAGATGGGCTATAAGATTGCTAACTACAATATCGAGAGTTTACCTCTTGGCGGGGGAATTGAAACCACGGTTGCCCAGCAAGTAAATGCCTATCAGATGCTTTCAAATGGTGGCGTCTATGAGAAGGGTCATATGATTGATAGTATTACTGACCGGACTGGCGAAGTTATCTATCAGCATAAATCTGAAGGGGTTCAAGTTTTTTCAAGAGCTACGGCTAGCATCATGGATAACCTGCTCAAGGAAGTTGTGGTTAAGGGAGCGACAACTCAATTTCATTCTGAATTGAAAAATGTCAATGGTGCAGCAGCCTCAGCTGACTGGATGGGTAAAACAGGAACGACAGATAACTTTGCGGATGCTTGGTTGATCGTCTCAACGCCTGGTATTACTCTTGGTGGTTGGGCTGGTTATGACAATAATACACCAACCAATTCTAAAACGGGTTACACCTACAATGCGCAATATATGGCTCGTTTAACTTCCGCCATCTACAATGCCAATCCAGGTATTTTTAAAACGGGAGATAAGTTTAATATCGATTCAAGTGCTATTAAGGCAAGTGTGCTCAAATCAACAGGCCTTAAACCAGCAACAGTGTCTGTTAATGGTCGTAATGTTTCTGTAAGTGGTGAAATGGTTGATACTTATTGGGCTAAAAATGGGCCTGGAGATACAACCTACAAATTTGCTATTGGTGGAACTGACAGTGACTATCAAAAAGCCTGGTCTAGCATTCTTGGAGGGCATTAGGAATTCCCAAGAAAACTTGCAAAAAAGCAAAAAATTAGGTATAATATAGACAACTATTTGTCGTCTTACTTGGTTGAAATATTGTCCAATCAAGAGATACAGCAGTTAAATCAACGTTTTTTCGGTCAGATTTAGCTGCTATTTTTGTGCTTATTTTTAGGATTTTCAAGTGTTGTAATGCATATTTAAAGGTTCTAAAAATTTACAGATTAACTTTTCGCTTATCATTAATCAGATAAGTGGATCTTGGTGTTTAATCACTTGTTAATGGGACAAGCAACTGAACAAGGCAGAAGACAAATATTTAAAGTGCACGACTTGCAAAGCAGGTCTCGAATGTAGAAAAGGAGTAGAAGACTTGGCAGGACATGACGTTCAATACGGGAAACATCGTACCCGTCGTAGTTTTTCAAGAATCAAAGAAGTTCTTGATTTACCAAACTTGATTGAAATCCAAACGGATTCATTCAAAGAATTCTTGGATACTGGTCTTAAAGAGGTTTTTGAGGATGTACTTCCTATCTCAAACTTCACAGACACTATGGAATTGGAATTCGTTGGTTACGAATTGAAAGAGCCTAAGTATACACTTGAAGAAGCTCGTATCCACGATGCATCATACTCAGCACCTATCTTTGTGACTTTCCGTCTTATTAACAAAGAAACTGGTGAAATCAAAACTCAGGAAGTCTTCTTCGGAGATTTCCCTATTATGACTGAGATGGGTACTTTCATCATCAATGGTGGTGAACGTATCATCGTTTCTCAGTTGGTGCGCTCACCTGGTGTTTACTTTAACGATAAGGTTGATAAAAACGGTAAAGTGGGTTATGGATCAACAGTTATCCCTAACCGTGGGGCATGGCTTGAGCTTGAAACAGATTCAAAAGACATTGCCTACACTCGTATCGACCGTACACGTAAGATTCCATTCACAACGCTTGTGCGTGCGCTTGGATTCTCAGGTGATGACGAAATTGTTGATATCTTTGGTGATAGCGAGTTGGTTCGTAATACCATTGAAAAAGATATCCACAAAAACCCAGCAGATTCACGTACTGATGAAGCGCTTAAAGAAATTTATGAACGTCTTCGTCCAGGTGAACCAAAAACTGCCGACAGCTCACGTAGCTTGCTTGTAGCTCGTTTCTTTGATCCACGTCGTTATGACTTGGCTGCTGTTGGTCGTTACAAAGTCAATAAAAAACTTAACATCAAGACACGTCTTTTGGGACAAACAATTGCTGAAAACTTGGTAGATCCTGAAACAGGTGAAATCCTTGTTGAAGCTGGTACTGAAATGACACGTGATGTGATTGATTCAATCGCAGAATACTTGGATGGTGATTTGAACAAATTTGTATACACACCAAACGATTATGCGGTGGTTACAGAACCTGTTGTTCTTCAAAAATTCAAGGTTGTTGCACCAAATGATCCAGATCGTGTGGTTACAATTGTTGGTAATGCCAACCCAGATGACAAAGTTCGTGCTTTGACAACAGCGGATATCTTGGCTGAAATGAGTTACTTCCTCAACCTTGCTGAAGGTATCGGTAAAGTAGACGATATCGACCACCTTGGTAACCGTCGTATCCGTGCGGTTGGTGAATTGCTTGCTAACCAATTCCGTATTGGTTTGGCTCGTATGGAACGTAACGTACGTGAGCGTATGTCAGTTCAAGATAACGAAGTCTTGACACCACAACAAATCATCAATATTCGCCCTGTAACTGCAGCTGTTAAAGAATTCTTCGGTTCTTCACAGTTGTCACAGTTCATGGACCAACACAACCCATTGTCAGAGTTGTCACACAAACGTCGTTTGTCAGCCTTGGGACCTGGTGGTTTGACACGTGACCGTGCCGGATATGAAGTTCGTGACGTGCACTACACGCACTACGGTCGTATGTGTCCAATTGAAACACCTGAAGGACCTAACATCGGTTTGATCAATAACTTGTCTTCATATGGACACCTTAACAAGTACGGTTTCATTCAAACACCATATCGTAAGGTTGACCGTGCAACTGGTAAAGTAACCAACGAAGTGGTTTGGTTGACTGCTGATGAAGAAGATGAGTACACAGTTGCTCAGGCTAACTCTAAATTGAACGAAGATGGAACATTTGCAGAAGAAATCGTTATGGGTCGTCACCAAGGTAATAACCAAGAGTACCCATCACACCTTGTAGATTTCGTGGATGTTTCTCCTAAACAGGTAGTTGCCGTTGCGACAGCATGTATTCCTTTCTTAGAAAACGATGACTCTAACCGTGCCCTTATGGGTGCCAACATGCAACGTCAGGCTGTGCCTTTGATTGATCCTAAAGCACCTTATGTTGGTACTGGTATGGAATATCAAGCTGCCCACGATTCAGGGGCTGCAGTTATCGCCCAACACGACGGTAAAGTTGTCTACTCTGATGCTGATAAAGTTGAAGTTCGTCGTGAAGATGGTTCTCTTGATGTTTATACTATTCAAAAATTCCGTCGTTCAAACTCAGGTACTGCCTATAACCAACGTACTTTGGTTAAGGTTGGCGATATTGTTGAAAAAGGTGACTTTATCGCTGATGGTCCATCTATGGAAGGTGGAGAAATGGCCCTCGGTCAAAACCCTATCGTCGCATACATGACATGGGAAGGTTACAACTTCGAGGATGCCGTTATCATGAGTGAGCGTCTTGTGAAAGATGACGTTTATACATCTGTTCACTTGGAAGAATTCGAATCAGAAACACGCGATACAAAGCTTGGGCCTGAAGAAATCACACGTGAATTGCCAAACGTTGGTGAAGAAGCCCTCAAAGACCTTGACGAAATGGGTATTATCCGTATCGGTGCTGAGGTTAAAGAAGGTGACATTCTTGTTGGTAAGGTAACACCTAAGGGTGAAAAAGACCTTTCTGCTGAAGAACGTCTTCTCCACGCTATCTTTGGTGATAAATCTCGTGAAGTACGTGATACGTCACTCCGTGTCCCTCACGGTGGTGATGGTGTCGTTCGTGATGTTAAAATCTTCACACGTGCAAACGGTGATGAATTGCAATCAGGTGTTAACATGCTTGTTCGTGTTTACATCGCTCAAAAACGTAAGATCAAGGTCGGAGATAAGATGGCCGGTCGTCACGGTAACAAGGGGGTTGTTTCTCGTATTGTTCCGGTTGAAGACATGCCTTACCTTCCAGACGGTACACCAGTTGATATCATGTTGAACCCACTTGGGGTGCCATCACGTATGAACATCGGTCAGGTTATGGAACTTCACCTTGGTATGGCTGCACGTAACTTGGGTATTCACATCGCAACACCAGTCTTTGATGGAGCAAGCTCAGAAGACCTCTGGGATACTGTTCGTGAAGCAGGTATGGATAGTGATGCTAAGACAATCCTTTACGATGGACGTACAGGTGAACCATTTGATAACCGTGTGTCAGTTGGTGTCATGTACATGATCAAACTTCACCACATGGTTGATGATAAACTTCACGCTCGTTCAGTAGGTCCTTACTCACTTGTTACCCAACAACCTCTTGGTGGTAAAGCACAATTTGGTGGACAACGTTTCGGTGAGATGGAGGTTTGGGCCCTTGAAGCTTATGGTGCATCAAATATCCTTCAAGAAATCTTGACTTACAAGTCAGATGACGTTAACGGACGTTTGAAAGCCTATGAAGCTATCACTAAAGGTAAACCAATTCCAAAACCAGGTGTACCAGAATCATTCCGAGTACTTGTTAAAGAATTGCAATCACTTGGTCTTGATATGCGTGTCCTTGATGAGGATGACTACGAAGTTGAATTACGTGATCTTGATGAAGGTGAAGACGATGATGTCATGCACGTTGATGATCTTGAAAAAGCACGTGTACAACAAGCCAAAGAAGCTGCTGAATTAGAAAAAGCTAAAGAAGAAGCTTCAGATAAAACAGAATAAAATAAGCTTTAGAGAGGGAGTTTACTCTCTCTGCTAAGGTAGCTGATAAAGGTGAGAATAGCACTGCTATTGTCAATAGAACAAAAGAAAGGTAATACTAGTGGTTGACGTAAATCGATTTAAAAGTATGCAAATCACACTAGCTTCACCAACTAAGGTACGTTCATGGTCTTATGGTGAAGTTAAGAAACCTGAAACAATCAACTACCGTACGCTCAAACCAGAACGCGAAGGTCTCTTCGACGAAGTGATCTTTGGTCCTACCAAAGACTGGGAATGTGCGTGTGGGAAATACAAACGTATCCGTTATAAAGGTATCGTTTGTGACCGCTGTGGTGTTGAAGTAACACGTGCTAAGGTTCGTCGTGAACGTATGGGTCACATCGAGTTGAAAGCACCAGTATCACACATCTGGTACTTCAAGGGAATCCCTTCTCGTATGGGATTGACTTTGGACATGAGTCCTCGTGCGCTTGAAGAAGTTATTTACTTCGCAGCTTACGTGGTTATTGATCCAAAGGAAACACCACTTGAACCAAAATCTCTCTTGACAGAACGTGAATATCGTGAAAAATTGCAAGAGTATGGACATGGTTCATTTGTCGCTAAAATGGGTGCCGAAGCTATCCAAGATCTCTTGAAACAAGTAGATTTGGAAGCTGAAATTGCTGAACTCAAAGAAGAGTTGAAAACAGCAACTGGTCAAAAACGTGTTAAAGCTGTTCGTCGTTTGGACGTTCTTGATGCCTTCTACAAGTCTGGTAACAAACCAGAATGGATGGTGCTTAACATCTTGCCAGTATTACCACCAGACCTTCGTCCAATGGTTCAATTGGATGGTGGACGTTTTGCGGCATCTGACTTGAACGATCTTTATCGTCGTGTTATCAACCGTAACAATCGTTTGGCTCGTTTGCTTGAATTGAATGCCCCAGGTATCATCGTGCAAAACGAAAAACGTATGTTGCAAGAAGCGGTAGATGCCCTTATCGATAATGGACGTCGTGGTCGTCCAATCACTGGACCAGGTAGTCGTCCACTTAAATCTTTGAGCCACATGCTTAAAGGTAAACAAGGTCGTTTCCGCCAAAACTTGCTTGGTAAACGTGTTGACTTCTCTGGACGTTCCGTTATCGCCGTTGGTCCAACACTTAAAATGTACCAATGTGGTGTGCCACGTTTGATGGCCATCGAACTTTTCAAACCATTTGTGATGCGTGAAATCGTTGCGCGTGAATACGCAGGTAACGTGAAAGCCGCTAAACGTATGGTTGAACGTGGTGATGAACGTATTTGGGATATTCTTGAAGATGTTATCAAGGAACACCCAGTACTTCTTAACCGCGCACCTACCCTCCACCGTTTGGGTATCCAGGCCTTCGAACCTGTCTTGATTGATGGTAAGGCCCTTCGTCTTCACCCATTGGTATGTGAGGCCTACAATGCGGACTTTGACGGTGACCAAATGGCCATCCACGTTCCATTGTCTGAAGAAGCTCAAGCTGAAGCACGTTTGCTCCTTCTTGCGGCTGAACACATCCTTAACCCTAAAGACGGTAAACCGGTCGTAACGCCATCTCAGGATATGGTTCTTGGTAACTACTACTTGACTATGGAAGAAGAAGGCCGTGAGGGTGAAGGTATGGTCTTCAAGGATATTGATGAGGCAGTTATGGCTTATCGTAATGGTTATGTTCACTTGCATAGCCGTGTCGGTATCGCAGTAGACAGCATGCCTGATAAACCTTGGAAAGAAAACCAACTTCACAAGATTATGGTTACAACTGTTGGTAAGATTCTCTTTAACTCAATCATTCCAGCAGAAATTCCATATCTTCAAGAAACAACAAATGAGAACTTGACAGATAGTACACCAGATAAGTACTTCCTTGAACCAGGTCAAGATATCCAAACAGTTATTGATAGTTTGGAAATTAATGCGCCATTCAAGAAGAAAAATCTTGGTAACATCATCGCTGAAACCTTCAAACGTCTTCGTACGACTGAAACATCAGCCTTCCTTGACCGTTTGAAAGACCTTGGTTACTACCACTCAACACTTGCTGGTTTGACAGTGGGTATCGCCGATATCCCAGTTATCGATAACAAACAAGAAATTATCGATGCTGCTCACCACCGTGTTGAAGAAATTAACAAGGCCTTCCGTCGTGGTTTGATGACAGATGATGACCGTTATGTTGCTGTTACAACAACATGGCGTGAAGCGAAAGAAGCACTTGAAAAACGTCTGATTGAGACACAAGATCCTAAGAACCCAATCGTTATGATGATGGACTCAGGAGCTCGTGGTAACATCTCTAACTTCTCTCAACTTGCCGGTATGCGTGGTTTGATGGCTGCTCCTAACGGACGTATCATGGAATTGCCTATCCTTTCAAACTTCCGTGAAGGTTTGAGCGTTTTGGAAATGTTCTTCTCTACTCACGGTGCGCGTAAAGGTATGACCGATACGGCCCTTAAGACAGCCGACTCAGGTTACCTTACTCGTCGTTTGGTTGACGTTGCCCAAGATGTTATCATCCGTGAAGATGACTGTGGAACAGACCGTGGTCTTCTCATCCGTGCGATTACTGACGGTAAAGAAGTTACGGAAACACTTGAAGAACGTCTTCAAGGTCGTTACACTAAGAAATCAGTTAAGAATCCTACAACAGGTGAAGTAATCGTAGGTCCAGATACTTTGATTACTGAAGACATGGCTGCTGCTATTGTCAATGCTGGTGTTGAAGAAGTAACTATCCGTTCAGTCTTTACATGTAACACACGTCACGGTGTCTGCCGTCACTGTTACGGTATCAACTTGGCAACAGGTGATGCGGTTGAAGTTGGTGAAGCAGTTGGTACTATCGCCGCTCAATCTATCGGGGAACCTGGTACACAGCTTACTATGCGTACCTTCCACACCGGTGGGGTAGCCTCAAACACCGATATCACACAGGGTCTTCCACGTATCCAGGAAATCTTTGAAGCACGTAACCCTAAAGGGGAAGCGGTTATCACTGAAGTTAAAGGTACTGTTATTGAAATCGAAGAAGATGCCGCAACACGTACTAAGAAAGTCTTCGTTCAAGGTAAGACTGGAATGGGTGAATACGTTGTTCCATTTACAGCTCGTATGAAAGTTGAAGTGGGTGACGAAGTACACCGTGGTGCAGCCTTGACAGAAGGGTCAATCCAACCTAAACGTCTCCTTGAAGTGCGTGATACCTTGTCAGTTGAAACTTATCTTCTTGCAGAAGTACAAAAAGTTTACCGTAGCCAAGGGGTAGAAATCGGTGACAAACACGTCGAAGTAATGGTTCGTCAAATGCTTCGTAAAGTACGTGTTATGGATCCAGGTGATACAGATCTCCTTCCAGGTACACTTATGGACATTTCTGACTTCACAGATGCTAACAAGGATATTGTTATCTCTGGTGGTGTTCCTGCAACATCTCGTCCAGTCCTTCTTGGTATTACGAAAGCCTCACTTGAAACAAATTCATTCTTGTCAGCGGCTTCCTTCCAAGAAACAACACGTGTGCTTACAGATGCAGCTATCCGTGGTAAGAAAGACCATCTCCTTGGTCTTAAAGAAAATGTTATCATTGGTAAGACTATTCCTGCTGGTACAGGTATGGCTCGTTACCGTAACATTGAACCACTTTCAGTTAACGAAGTTGAAGTTATTGAAAACATTGCTGTTGATGAAGCAATTGTGGAATCATCTGAAGACTAAAACGAAATCAAAAGAACTCACAATGAATTGTGAGTTCTTTTCGTATTTATATGACTAGAATTTTTTCAATTTTTGATAAATATAAAATATAAGACCATTTTTTTTATCTTTTCCAGAAAATTTTGTATAATAGGAACACCAAAGATGAAGTGAGAAAGAAAAATGTACCAAGTAGTTGAAATGAAAGGGGATTTGGAACCGTGGTGGTTCTTAGAAGGCTGGCAAGAAGATATCATCAGTACTAAGGAATTTGAAAATTTTTATGATGCCCTCAAGTACTATAAAAAACTTTGGTTTGCTATGGAAGAAACCTTGCCAAGTTATATCAGCCGTAGTAGTGTCATGACTGCTTTTTGGGACCAAGAGGATAAACACTGGTGTGAGGAGTGTGACGAATATCTGCAGGTCTATCAATCGATTGCTCTTTTGGATGATTGGCAGGAAATTCCTGAGGAAAAATACCGTCCGGGATATGAAAAGCGAAATGACCTTCCAAATCATGCCCACTGTAAAATTAAACGTTAAACAATGCAGAAGCTCGAATTTTTTCGGGCTTCTTTTCATTTTCTTAAACTTTTTACGAATAGGTCTATGAGGAGGTCCTTATGGTAACAGAATTTGCTAAGGAAATGATCAAAAATGCTGATAGTTGTGGGGCTCAAGACATCTATGTCATTCCACGTCAGGATAATTACGAGCTCTATATGCGAGTTGGCCAGGAGAGGAGATTAATTGATGTATATCGGCCTGATTTCATGGCTAGTCTTATTGGTCACTTTAAATTTGTGGCGGGAATGATGGTGGGTGAGAAGCGTAGGAGTCAACTAGGTTCCTGTGACTATGATTGTGGTGATGGTCAAAGGGTTTCTCTGCGTTTATCAACCGTTGGGGATTATCGCGGCTTAGAAAGTTTAGTTATTCGTGTTCTACATTCCGAACGTCGAGAATTGGTGTATTGGAATCAAGGAATCCAGCCGATTATGGATGCTTTGGATTATCGTGGCTTGTATCTCTTTGCAGGTCCCGTAGGTTCTGGAAAGACTACGCTTATGCATGAATTGGTTCAGGAGCGTTTTAAGGGACAGCAGGTGATTTCGATTGAAGATCCTGTGGAAATTAAACAGGATAATGTTTTGCAACTCCAGGTAAATCAGGCAATTGACATGACCTATGATAATTTGATTAAGCTATCACTACGTCACCGCCCGGATGTTTTGATTATTGGAGAAATTCGAGATAAGGAGACTGCTCGAGCGGTTATTAGAGCTAGTCTGACAGGAGTGACTGTTCTTTCAACTATTCACGCAAAGAGTGTGGCAGGTGTTTATGAGCGTCTTCTGGACCTCGGTGTAGATAAGTCTGAGTTGGATAATGCTCTTCAAGGGATTGCCTATATGCGTTTGATTAAGGGAGGAGGTGTGATTGATTTTGCCAGTGAAAATTTCCAAAGTCATTCGTCAACCAGCTGGAACCAACAGTTGGAAGGCTTGGTTCAACAAGGACATCTCACTGAAGGGGATATCCAAGGGGAAAAAATTAAAGATTAATCAGCAAGTCAAGGTTATCCAGCTTTTCAAACAACTTTTAAAGGCAGGGTTTACTTTAACTGAAATCGTAGCCTTTTTGGAGCGAAGTCACTTGTTGAAAGAATCGTCATTATCTCTTATGAAAGCAAGCTTAATGCGAGGCGACAGGCTAGACCAGATGTTTGCGTCAGTGGGTTTTTCGGACAATATTGTTACTCAGATTGCCCTTGCTGATAAGCACGGTAATCTTCTAGGGAGTTTAACCAAGATTGAAACCTACATGCTTCGCATGACCAAGGTTCGTAAGAAACTCATGGAGGTAGCGACCTACCCTATTTTACTCCTGGGTTTCCTGATTCTGATTATGTTAGGACTTAAAAATTATCTTTTACCTCAACTGTTAGAGGGTGATGGTAAGGATAATTGGGCTGTACAGTTGGTTCAAATCTTTCCCCAGCTCTTCTTTGTGAGTTTGTGTGGACTTTTTGTATTAAGCTTAATTCTTTATCTATGGGTCAAACACCAGCCAGCCCTTGTCTTTTATCGACGAATGGCAAAAATCCCTTTCATAGGCCAAACTGTCAGGCTATATACGACCGCCTATTATGCTAGGGAATGGGGAAACCTCTTAGGACAAGGCATTGACCTGTTAGACTTGGTTTCTCTTATGCAAGAGCAAAAGTCCAAGCTCTTTCGTGAGCTGGGGGCTGATTTAGAAGAGGCCTTGATGCTAGGACAGAGTTTTCCTGACCGAATTGCTACTCACCCATTTTTCACTAAGGAGCTATCCTTAATTATTGCTTATGGAGAGGCCAATGCTAGGTTGGGCTATGAGTTAGAAGTCTATGCTGAAGAGGTTTGGCAGGCTTTCTTTAACCGTCTTAATAAGGCAACAACCTTTGTGCAACCCCTCATTTTTGTTATTGTTGCTGTCGTGATTGTAATGATTTATGCAGCTATGCTATTACCAATGTATCAAAATATGGAAGGAATGATGTCATGAAAATGATGTTAAAAAAATTGAATGCCGTTAAACTACGAGCTTTTACGCTAATTGAAATGCTGGTCGTGCTTCTCATTATCAGTATTCTCCTCTTGCTTTTTGTTCCTAACTTGAGTAAGCAGAAGGATTCTGTTAAAGAGACTGGAAATGCGGCTGTGGTCAAGGTCGTGGATTCTCAAGCAGAACTTTATGAAATGAAGAATAACAAGACAGCTAGCTTAGCAGCTCTTGTTTCAGAAGGTCAAATCACGCAAAAACAGGCAGATTCATACAATGATTACTATGCGAAACATGGTGGCGAAAGCCGCTCAGTGGCCAACTAGATCCTTTACCTTGTTGGAGAGTCTGGTGACACTAGCAGTGGTTGCCTTTCTCATTCTGAGTTTGTCAGGCTCAGTGACAGGTATTTTTCAACAGGTTGAAACTAACCTTTTTTATCTGCGCTTTGAGTACCTATACCGAGATAGTCAGCGCTTGGCAGCAGCGGAAGGGGCCAATGTTGAATTGCAGTTGACCAAGGATAAAATCAGTAACGGAAAATCCAGTCTAGTGATTCCTAAAAGTATTCATCTTGATAAGGGGCAGACGCTAATGTTTGATGCTAAAGGAGGCAACTCGAGCCTCACCAAGATTCGTTTTTCAAGTGATAAGGAGGTGGTGACCTATCAACTTAACATGGGCAGCGGTAAATATAAAAAGACGGTCTCTTAGAGGCTATATTCTTATCGAAAGCCTGGTAGCAATGGCTGTCTTAGTGCTTGTCAGTGGTCTTATATTAGGTCAAATCAATACCAATCGTAGGTTAATGGCTAGGAATCTCCACCAACAGGAGGTTTTGAGTGTGGCAACCATGGCAGTTCAGACCAAACAGGATCAGTTGACCTTAAATGGTATCACAGTGACAGTAAAACGTAGCAAGCAAGGTATCGCGGTTTATGAATCAGGAAAGGAGATTATTCATGTCTCTAAATAGTAAGGTTCGCGCCTTTACCCTCTTGGAATGTCTAGTAGCCTTGTTGGTGATTGCTGGTTCAATTCAAGTTTATCAAGGTCTGACCACAGTATTGGTGAGCAATGTTAAGCAGGTCAAGCAACAAGAAAACCAAGACTGGCTTTTATTTGTTCAACAAATGGAGGCAGAATTAGAAGGTTGTCAGTTGGTCAAGGTAGAGGGGAACAAACTCTATGTCAAGCAGGATAATCAAGACTTGGCTTTTGGTCTTTCAAGTGCCTCTGATTTTCGAAAAACAAATGCTGACGGTCGAGGCTACCAACCCATGCTTTTCAATGTGAAATCTAGTACGATAAGTCAAAATAACCAGATAGTCACCATCCAAGTGACTCTAAAAAATGGGCTACAAAGGAGTTTTGTTTATGCTTTTGAAAAAACAGGTTAGGGGAGGCGTTCTTCTTTACGCTCTTTTTATGGCTGGCATTTTCACACTTCTTCTTCATGTTTATCTGGAGCGGGTGGTTGCTAGCTCTAGACAAAATCAAGCGCAAATGACCTCCAGTCAAAGTCGTCTCATGGCAGAAATGACCATGGACTTAGTGGACAAGGAAGCAGGTGCTTTTAGTTTTTCTCAGGGAACTACGACCTACGAGGTTAAGGACAAACAAGTGATTGTTAGAGTTGCCAGTAAAGGCCAAATCAAGACCTATCGTTATGTGAAGAAACAGGAGCATAAATAGAAATTCTCTTCCCTTTTTGATATGATAGAAGGACGGAGGAAATCATGAATTTTGAAGCAATTGAGACAGCTTTTGAGCTGTTGTTAGAAAATGTCCAAACCATTGAAAATGATCTTGGAACCCATGCTTACGATGCACTTATTGAGCAAAATTCCTATTATTTGGGGGCTGAGGTAGCTAATGAAGTCATCATCAAAAACAACGAGAAATTACGTGCTCTTGATCTAAGTAAAGAGGAGTGGCGTCGTGCTTTTCAGTTCTTGTTTATCAAACTAGGGCAATTGGAAGCTTTACAAGCCAATCACCAATTTACACCAGATGCTATTGGATTTATCATTCTTTACCTACTCGAAGGTTTGACCAAGGACGACCAATTAGATATTTTAGAGATTGGTTCAGGGACAGGAAACTTAGCTGAAACCCTTCTAAATAATAGTCAGAAAACCCTTAATTATATGGGAATGGAAGTTGACGATCTCCTTATCGATTTGTCAGCTAGTATTGCTGATGTGGTGAATTCAAGTGCAGTTTACATCCAAGAAGATGCTGTTCGACCACACATTCTCAAAGAGAGTGATGTTATTATCAGTGACCTACCTGTTGGATATTACCCAAATGATGAGATTGCGAGTCGTTTCAAGGTTGCAGCAACTGGTGAACATACCTATGCCCATCACCTTCTCATGGAGCAATCACTCAAGTACTTGAAGAAAGATGGTATTGCTATTCTTTTGGCACCAACTAATCTTTTGACAAGCCCACAAAGTGACTTGCTTAAGAAATGGCTATCAGGATATGCTGATATTATTGCCGTTATCACTCTTCCAGAAGCAGCTTTTGGCAATAAACATAATATGAAGTCTATCTTCGTACTTAAAAAACAAACTGAAAATGCTCCAGAGACCTTCGTTTATCCACTTAGCGATTTGCAAAACCCAGAGATCCTCAAGGATTTCACAGATAATTTTCAAAAATGGAAATCAGATAATTCCATTTTCTAGCAAAACATGTTAGAATAGGACTATATTATTGAAAGCGTTTTACAAAGAGGTGGCTTATGACAAAAACAATAGCAATTAATGCAGGAAGCTCAAGCTTGAAATGGCAACTATATGAGATGCCAGATGAAGTTGTTCTTGCTAAGGGTTTGATTGAACGTATCGGCTTGAAAGATTCTGTTTCAACAGTAAAATTTGATGACCGTTCAGAATCGCAAACCCTAGATATTGCTGATCATGTTCAGGCAGTAAAAATCTTGCTTGATGATTTGATTCGTTTTGATATTATCAAGAGCTATGATGAAATTACAGGTGTTGGTCACCGTGTGGTTGCTGGTGGAGAATATTTCAAAGAATCAAGCTTGGTGGATGAAGATGCCTTGGCTAAGATTGAAGAATTGTCAGCCTTAGCACCTTTGCACAATCCAGGTGCAGCTTCAGGGATTCGGGCCTTTAAGGAGCTCCTCCCAGATATTACGAGTGTTGCTGTTTTTGATACAGCCTTCCATACGTCTATGCCGGAAGTGGCCTACCGTTATCCAGTGCCTAATCGTTACTATACAGACTACCAAGTCCGTAAGTATGGAGCACACGGAACTAGCCACCAATATGTTTCTCAAGAAGCAGCTAAGTTGTTAGGTAAGCCAATTGAAGAAACTAAGATTATCACAGCCCATGTGGGAAATGGTGTTTCAATTACTGCCGTTGATGGTGGTAAATCAGTAGACACGTCAATGGGGTTGACACCACTTGGTGGCGTTATGATGGGAACACGTACTGGGGATCTTGACCCTGCGATTATTCCATTTGTTATCGACCGTGAGCCTGAAATGGCAGATGCTGAGCGTATCCGTCACGTCTTTAATAAGGAATCAGGTCTTCTTGGTATTTCTGAAAAATCAAGTGATATGCGTGATATCATTGCTGGTAAGAATGCTGGCGATGAAAAATGTGCCTTGGCCTATGATCTTTATGTGGATCGTTTGCGTAAATACATTGCTCAATACTTCGGTGTGTTGAACGGAGCGGATGCTATCGTCTTTACAGCAGGTATTGGTGAAAACTCTGCAGAAGTTCGTGCTTCAGTCTTGGATGGTCTCACTTGGTTTGGTATTGAAGTGGATCCTGAAAAGAATGTCTTTGGACATGTAGGCGACATTACAACAGCAGAGTCAGCTGTTAAAGTATTTGTTATCCCAACAGATGAAGAGTTGGTGATTGCGCGTGATGTTGAGCGCCTTAAAACTAAATAAGTTATCAAAAATTTGATAAGACCAGAAAAGTTGGCTGAGTGATTGGCCAGCTTTTTTGAATGCTCTGACAGAATCATTCGCCTATGTCTATAAATGTGTAATTCAATAAGTAAAGAAAACTTCACAAAAAATGTAAAATAGACTTTACAAAAAATGTAAAGTAAACTATACTATATATGTAAAGTAAACTTAATAAAGAAAAGTAAGGAGTTTAACTATTTGAGAATAAACGATAAGATTGAGGTACCACATGGAAACAAAAATTCAGGAACTTCGTAAGGCTAATAAGATTAGTCAGGCAGAGTTAGCAGATGAGATGGGAGTCACGAGGCAGACCATCATTTCACTCGAAAAAGGTCGCTATAATGCGTCGTTGGAACTAGCTTTTAAAATTGCTAGGTATTTTGGAAAGACTATTGAAGAAGTCTTTATTTTTGAGGAAGATTAAGGAGAAAAGATATGTTTAAACAAGTAATGAAGAAAATTGGTGTTATTGTTTTAGCGCTCACTCTACTAATCTTAGATTTAACACTATTAGGTGCTTTCCCGCTACTTACTCAGGATGGTAAGTTTTCACTTGTGGAGCAAATAGGTTACGGTGTTTGGGCATTAGGGAGTTTGGCTATTTTTATCGTGATTGCTTATAGATTTAAACTCTTATCGCTTAAAGAGATTAATTGGAGACGTCTCGTTGCGATTGCTTCTCTTAATCTCGTCATCTTTTTCCTAGGTGATCTTCTAGGGTATTTTGTTGGTCAGTTAACACACAATGCGACTATGGAAAATCAAGATGCTTTAAATAAGATATTTATTCACGTACCATTCTATCTTTACCTAGTAGTCGCCGGTTTTATTATTCCGATTATGGAAGAAATCATTTTTAGGGGCCTCTTAGCCAAGGTGCTCTTTGGAAAATACTTTAAGACGGGTCTTGTTATTTCCAGTTTTCTCTTTATGGCCGGTCACTCAGCATTTACGCTTCAGACAATTATCATCTATGGTATTATGTCAGCTGGTCTTGCGATAACATATTATAAGACTAACCATATCGAGTACAGTATGGGTGTTCATATTTTAAACAATAGCATAGTTGTACTACTCAGTCTTTTCGTTTAAGGTGAATGTTTAAGGTTATCATTGAAAAAATGTATATTGCTCTTTTAAAGGATAATGAAGGGAGAATTAGGGTATGTTAATAAAAATGTTATTAGGAAATAGAAAAACAGAGGCCGAATTTAAGAAATATATTACACGAGTAGCCTGCTCTCTTTTGTCTTTGGGTGTTTTGGGATTGTTTGTTGTTCGCTCTAACAGTCTTAGTGATTATGCTCTAGGTTTAGTATTGGGACTTACCATTGGGGTTTATGTCTTGTCAATCTATTATTTTGCGACACTTACCCATCCAAAACGTCTTCATCGGATGTATATTGTAGCTTACGATGAGCGAAATAAACAGATTTTAATGGCGTCAGCAGTCGCAACTCTGATTCTAGAGTTTTTGCTTATCTTTGCTTTAATCGCCCTATATGCCTTTGTCAATATTCAGTTGCCCTATGTTACAGTCTTATCTATCTTGCTCTATGGCTTAGTATTGGGATTTGCCCTTATTCGTCTCATTCTATCTAAAATAGGATAAGAACCTATATTATCTTGAAAAATTCACCTTTCGTGCTTTTATTATCTTGTCAAATGAGTTGCGTTGTATTATAATAAAGATACAAATAAATGATGAAAAGAGGTGGCTTCTCATGAACAAAGGGTCAATTCTCAAACGCTTTCTCTATTTGTTACTAGCTTTCTTAATACTAATTATTATTCAAGGTCCAACCATCTATTTAGGTGTCAAAGATGCAAGTTTGGTCTCTCTCTTAGTTTTTCTCTTACTTCTCAAGAGCGCAGGAGCTCTTTTCTTGGGAAAACGCTTGGGTCTTCTTGAGGGCTTCAAGACACTTTCTTCCCTAAATGCCTGGGGGATGATTGGCTTGACCTACCTAGGTATTTACATTGTTACTAGGATTGGTGCAATGGTCATGATGATGGAAGGTGTCAGTAACAGCACCAATCAGGCAACCATAGAAAACATCCATATGAATCCCTTTGTTCTCATAACGTTTACGGTAATTATGGCACCGATTGTGGAAGAGTTGGTTTTTCGAGGGATCCTCATGGGACGTGTCTTTAATCCAGATTCTATTGTTGGCTTGATTTTGAGTAGCTTACTCTTTGGTCTTGCTCATATGCCTAATAGCATCGGTGTTTGGATTGTATATGCAGGTATGGGGTTTGTCCTTGGGACAGTATATCGTAAGTGTCAAAAGTTAGAGTACTGTATCATGGCTCATATGATTAACAATAGTATTGCGGTTTCAATGATGTTACTCCTACAATTGTTAGCACCATATATCAAATAAAGCTCGGAAGATTCCGAGCTTTTTTCTTATAGTTTTTTAGCTTTAGCAATGGTTGTATCAATACTTGAAACAACACTATGGGTGAGACCTGTACGCTCAAGGTCCATGAGACCAGCGATAGTGGTCCCACCAGGGCTACAGACCTTGTCAATAAGATCATGTGGGCTGTCGTTACCAAGACTGAGATTTTCAGCGGTAGCTAGAACCGTCTGTGTGGCAATGGTCAGAGCGACCTGCTTACTTAGGCCATTTTTGACGCCAGCCTTAGCCAGAGCCTCGATAAAGAGGGCGATATAGGCCGGACTAGAGCCAGCTAGGGCAGTGAAGGTATCAAAGTCCTTCTCAGCCAATTCAACAGTAGTTCCAAAACTATCTGTGATTTCCTTGGCAACTGCCAAAAGGTCCTCAGATACTTTATCGTTGGTGCAAAGACCAGTAGTGCTCTTGAGAATCTGAGCGTTAAGGTTAGGCATGATACGAATGAGAGGAAGGTCTGGACTGGTGAGTGAAGCGAGGCGTTCCAAGGTTACTCCAGCAGCCATACTCATGATAGGTTGATGGAATTTGAGGCCAGTTAGTACCTTATCAAACATTTGAGGTTTGATGCCAAGAATGACTAAGTCAGCATTATCCAACAATTCTTGATGGGAAGCAGCAGCTTCAACCTCTAGTTCCTCTGCAATTTGGCGTGAACGAGCCAAGGAAGACCCTGAAATAATGATACGATGTGAGCTTGTATTTAGGCCGTTGATAATGGCTGTCGCCATCTTTCCAACGCCAATAAAACCAATAATCATGGGTTACTCCTTGTCTTAGTAGTTTTTAATCAAATCTACTGTTGAACGATCCAACTTCTTAACAATCGCTTGTAAGAAGGCTTGTGCCTCTAGGAAGTCATCCATCGCATAAAGGGTTTGGTGCGAGTGAATGTAACGGGCACAAACACCGATAGTTGTTGATGGGACACCAGCATTCTGCAAGTGAGCGGCACCAGCATCTGTTCCGCCCGCAGCACAGTAGTATTGGTATTTGATACCAGCTTCTTCAGCTGTAGTTAAAAGGAAATCTTTCATATTTGGCAACATGATGTGACCTGGGTCGAAGAAACGAATAAGGGTACCATCACCTACCTTACCTTGATTACCATAGATATCACCTGCAGGAGAACAGTCCACTGCAAAGAAAACCTCAGGATCAAATTTAGTGGTAGAAACATGGGCACCACGTAAACCAACTTCTTCTTGAACGTTGGCACCAGCAATTAGAGTATTATTGAGTTCTTGATCTTTAACGTTTTCCAAGAGTTCACGAATCATGAGAACACCATAACGGTTGTCCCAAGCTTTAGAAATGACATTCTTTTGATTGGCTGTGAGAATCGTTTCTGATTCAGGAATGATGACATCACCAGGGAAAACACCGTAGGCATTAGCCTCTTCTTGGTTGGCAAAACCAGCATCAAAGACGATATCAGAAACACTAGGAAGACTTGAAGCCCCTCCACTAGCACGTAAGAAATGAGGTGGCACCGAACCTGAGATAACAGGATAAACATGACCATAACGGGTGTGTAGGGTAAAGCGTTGTGAGCTGACAACCAGTGGGTTCCAACCACCAAGTTCGACGACACGGAAAGTCCCGTCTGCCTTGATTTCCTTAATCATAAACCCAACTTCGTCCATGTGGGCAGCCACGAGCACCTTAGGGGCATTTTCTGCTTGGCTATGCTTGATACCGAAAATACCACCGAGACCATCTGTTTGGACCTCATCTACGAGTGGCGTGATGTTTTTACGAAGGTAGTCTCGTACTGGTGCCTCAAATCCTGAAGTGGCACTGAGTTCGGTTACTTCTTTAATCTTGTCAAATAGGGTAGTCATAAAATCCTCCTTGAGTAGTACTTGTTACTATTTTAGCACGATTCTTAAGAGATAGGTAGCCTCTCCCCATTCATCTAAAAATATGGTAAAATGTTTCATATGAAACGTAAAACATTGGCCTTGTTTGCTGGAGGCGTAGGAGCTTTAGGTCTCTTGGCAATGGCAGAGAAATATAGACAGTCACGTGCAGAAATGAAGAAGGCTGCATTAATCCAAGATATTAGACAAGAATTATCACACCTGGGGACTATCGCAGTCCTTTATACAAATCCCACTGAAAAGGAAAATCCAGGGCTTACAGGAGGTATCGTCTTAGAGGATGGACGTGCCTATAGCTTTGTTTATGCAGAGGATATCTTGACCTATGAGGAGGAGCAGGCATGATTATTCCTAAGAATCTTGAAGAACTGGCAAGCTATGTTGAAAGTGATCAAAAGGTGGTTTTCTTTTTCACTGCCGATTGGTGTCCAGACTGTCAGTTCATTTATCCCGTTATGCCTGAAATTGAAGCCCTCCATCCAGATATGACCTTTGTGCGTGTTAATCGTGATGATTATATGGCTTTGGCACAAACTTGGAATATTTTTGGTATCCCAAGTTTTGTCGTGACTCAGAAAGGTCAGGAATTGGGACGCTTGGTCAATAAAGCTCGTAAAACCAAAGAAGAAATCAATGCCTTTTTGTCGGAGATTTAAAAGATGAAAATAAATCACTTTCCTAACATCTCTTTTGATATTTCAGAAACCAAAGAAAAGTATCTGACAGAAAAAAATGAGAGGATCATCGAAGAATTATGCCAAGTTTTAGTAGAGCATTCCAAAATTGAAAGTGATATCTTCCTAAAACACCAAGAAATAAACACCTACAAAAAGGAAAATAATCTTCCTACACATCAGACTATTTCTGGAGAAATGGAGTTATTTGATGAATTTAAAGTGAAGTTGACTCCTTTAGCTCAAAATTACTTGACTGATAGCTGTTATAAAAGAGGTTTTTCAGCTTCTTTTGGTTCTCCAGGCACCTATGATTTTGTGTTAGAGCCCTGTCGAGTTAAGTTTATTATGAAGAGTAAGGCTAAGATGTTTCTCGAATTTTCCTATGGGAATGATTTTTGGTACCATAAACAATTTATCGTAAAATTAACAGAGAGTGACTGGAAAATTGACAAGATTAGTTATCGCTATGGTAGTAATGACGATTCTTGGCATGTCAGTCGATTTTAAAATCTATAAAAGAACTATTGAAGGAGAACCCATGATTTTTGCATACAATAAGGAACAAGTTGGCGACGTTTTGTTGGTTATCTTGGAAGATACTAAAGACATCAAACGTAGCGTAGAACGTAAAGGTAAGGTGGCGCGTGTCACAGCTGATGAAACAGGCAAGACTCTTGCTTGGAATATTTTTGAAGCATCAAGCCTCATTGATATCGAAGGTAACGGTCAAGTTTTCTTGTCAGACCAAGATGTAGCTGTTTTGAACGAGGAATTGGCTAAAGAGGGCTTTGAAGAGCGTTTGGAAAACACACAAGGACCAGTCTTTGTGGTTGGACAAATTGATAAAATGGTTGCACATCCAGACAGTGACCACCTTAACATCTGTCAAGTGAACATCGGTGATAAAAAGGTCCAAATCGTTGCAGGAGCACCAAACGCAGCGCTTGGTCTTAAAACCATCGTAGCTCTCCCTGGTGCTATGATGCCTAGCGGTGCCCTTATCTTCCCAGGTAAACTTCGTGGTGAAGATAGCTATGGAATGATGTGTGCCCCACGTGAGTTGGCCCTTCCAAATGCTCCACAAAAACGTGGTATTATTGAACTTGATGATTCAGCAGTAGTTGGTGAGGCTTTTGATCCAGCCAAACACTGGAAAGGGTAAATAAGACAAGAAACGGTAAATAAGCCGTTTTTTTGTTTGTCATAAAGAAAGTTTATAGCCAATCATAAAAAAGAAAGATTATGCAAGTTACAATATTTTTTTTAAAATGTAATCAACATTTATTTTAGGAGGTACTTATGCTTACAACTGTTCTTTCTGGTGGGCTCATTGGTCTGATATTTGGATTCATTTTGCAACGAACTCGTTTCTGCTTGACTGGTGGTTTCCGAGACATGTACATTGCACGTAATAATACATTATTTTACGCTTTTCTTATTGCAATCACAGTAGAAAGTATAGGAGTACTTTCCCTGGTTAAATTAGGTATTATTGGAAACCCTTATGAAGAATTTTCCGTGTTAGGAGCAATTGTGGGCTCCTATCTATTTGGTATTGGAATTGTTCTTGCTGGGGGATGTGCCACAGGAACGTGGTATCGTGCCGGTGAAGGTCTCCTAGGTAGTTGGGTTGCACTATTCTTTTATATGACAAGTGCAGCAGCTATGAAATCAGGATTTCTTGTTCCTTTGAATCAATTAATAGCCAAGCGATGGGTAATTAATGATGATTTAGCTGGTCAATTAGGAGTTCCGGTTTGGTATTTTCTTGTTTTCTTAGTAGCTATAACAAGTTTTGTTGTCATTCGAGAGTTACGTAAGCCCAGACGTCAGATTGCTTCGCTTCCATCAAAATATAAGGGAGTGAGACACTATCTTTTTGAGAAAACTTACCATAAATATTTTGCAGGACTTCTAATAGGTCTTGTTGCTTTTATTGCTTGGCCTGCTAGTCAGTTGACGGGTCGTGTTGGAGGGCTAGGGATTACAACTCCCTCAGCACATCTAATTAGTTATATTATTACAGGAGATAGTAAACAGCTTGGTTGGGGTGTTTTTCTTGTATTGGGGATTTTTCTTGGTTCCTTTCTTGCTGCAAAGGGTTCTCGAGAGTTTCGTTGGCGCTTGCCAGACTTGTCAACCATCGGTAAGAGCACACTAGGGGGTATTTTTATGGGAATCGGTGCTTCATGGGCTGGTGGTTGTACGATTGGTAATGGTTTAACAGCTACAGCAATTTTTTCTAGTAAGGGATGGATTGCTTTACCAGTGACTATTTTAGGTGTTTGGACGGCTTCCTATATTATCTTTGTAAAACCCAACAAAAATTAAGAGGAGAATATCATATGGCTTTGATAAAACTTGAAACGGGTGGATTGGTATGTCCATTCCCATTGATTGATGCGAAGAAAAAAATGGCTGAATTAGCTACAGGTGATGAGTTGTTGATAGCTTTCGATTGTACGCAAGCAACGGAAAGTATACCAAACTGGGCTGCAGATAATGATTATCCTGTGACGCGCTTTGAACAAGTCGGTCCTGCTTCATGGGAAATTGTGGTTCAAAAACGTTGAGCTAGCTAAACGAGTAGAGAAAATTTAACATTCAACTGCTGTTATGAAAATATCTGAGAGAGCAGTATTACTAGAAAAGTAATAGTCTCCTATTTACTAGGAATATTAGGACAATTTGCTTATGTAGATTGGAGTATTAGTAAGGATACTCTCAAAGAAATCTGTAAAGCTATTTAAAATAATCTATTTTTTACTTCCGCTTACGAATAGATAGGTGGAGGTAAAAAAATGTATAACAAAGTTATTTTAATTGGACGTTTGACGGCGACTCCTGAAATGGTAAAAACTGCTAGTGATAGGTCTTTTACACGTGTCACAGTTGCGGTTAATCGTCGCTATAAGACGCAAAATGGTGAGCGTGAGGCTGACTTTATTACAGTGGTTGTCTGGGGGCGTTTGGCTGAGACCTTAGCATCTTATGCTAGCAAGGGGAGTTTAATTTCTCTTGATGGGGAGCTTCGTACCCGTAAGTACGATAAGGATGGTCAAACCCATTATGTTACTGAAGTGCTTTGTTCCTCTTTCCAACTTCTGGAGAGTCGTGCTCAGCGTGCTGTTAGGGAAAATAATCCTGATAATGACTTGGCTGACCTCGTCTTGGAAGAAGAACTTCCCTTTTAGTTTATCCTTTGACTAGCTATCTAGGTCTCCTATCTTTGAAGCAACCTCTCTAAAAAATCATTATCTTGTTCCATACCTTGTTTTGAAGAATTGTTGGAGATAAAACATTAAACACTTGTTAGACTAATAAACAGTAAAATTAGATAAGACTTAGGATGGTAGGTGTTTAATAGTGTAGATAGACTAGAAAAAATAGTTTAAGAATCCCTAAAATGCTGATATATCAACATTTTAAATGTTAAGCGAAATATTCAAAACAATGAATACAATTAACAGTTGTTTCTAATCTATATCATTGTTTTATTACCGATTTTTAAATTAAATGATAGAGGTTTCATGATAAACTATAGGTGGGTAAGGAAAAAGCTATAAAAGTTACTTTTATAGTAGGCATTATTTGTTTGGAAGGAAAGTGTGAAATATCACAACTATAACGCTATCCTTGCAATTGTTTGAGACAGTTGCATTTTTGTTTATCGTTGTGAGGCCACAGGTCCATAATTGATTTCACAGACAATTGACTATGACACTCCGACTGACATATGATTTAGGATGTTAAGCGGTCGTTGACTTTTCGTCTAGCCTTGGGGGAACACATTGGTGTGATTCCTAAGACTCACCAGACTAATGTGTTTGAAGCTAGGATGATTCGTCTTAGCTTTTTTTGTGTCCTTTAAAATGGTGATCTTTGGTATTGATTTTCTTATGCTATAATAGAAGGACTAAGCGAGATAATATCTCGCAAATCTTGGAACGGGAGTGATACTAATGCTTGATTTTACCCAAGAAGAGAAAGACTTTTTTATGTCTGAAGCTCTTAAGGAGGCCGAAAAATCTCTAGATAAAGCAGAAATCCCAATTGGCTGTGTCATCGTTAAAGATGGCGAAGTCATCGGTCGTGGGCACAATGCACGTGAGGAGCTCAATCAAGCTATTATGCATGCGGAGGTCATGGCTATTCAGGAGGCTAATAGGACCGAGGGCAATTGGCGTTTGTTAGATTGTACCCTCTTTGTGACCATTGAACCCTGTGTCATGTGTAGTGGGGCCATCGGCCTGGCTCGTATTCCTAAAGTTATCTATGGAGCAAGCAATCAAAAGTTTGGTGGTGCGGGCAGCCTCTACGATATCCTACGAGACGAGCGTCTCAATCATCGCGTAGAAGTAGAGACCGGTATCATGGAGGAGGAGTGTGCTAAGATTATGCAAGACTTCTTCCGCCAGAGTCGTGAACGCAAAAAAGAAGCCAAACGATTGGCTAAATTGGAAACAATGCAAGATATGTAAACAAAAGTGCAAGTCCCTTTGGACTTGCATTTTTAATGGAAGATGAGTATTTTTGTTTTCCTGAAGACAGTTTAAGTCACTCTTTCTATGCTTTATTTTTTTCTTTCTCTCTTGTTAGAAGAAAAATAGGCATAAAGAGAATCAGAGTACCAAAAGCGGACTTCAAATTAGTATCAATAATTGGTGTTCCTAATCGTATATGAAAGATAAGGTTGATTAGGAGTATCAGAAGTAGGCTACTGATAATTCCAGCTAAAGCTATTTTTACGAGTAAATAGTTATTCATTTTAGGTGATTGATTAGTAGTAGTATCATTTGTTCGATTTATGGTATGTTTCATGAGTTATCATCCTCAAAATCTTTGAGATATCAGGTGAGTTCTGTTAGTTAGTGGGTGAGGTTATAGAAAGATTTACCCGCAGTATAGCTAAGGTCATAAGTCAGTTTTGCAGCAGCCATGCCAACAGAAATAGCCACCCAGGGAACCACTCCACCTGATATAGCTTCAAGTTCTTGAGTAGTCATGTGTTTACGATTGTTAATTGTCTTAGTCATTGTTCATATATCCTTTCTTTTTATCGTGCAGAGTCCATGTAGCCGTTGTAGGCACCAAGGCAAATCATAGTTCCAATAGGTCCTGAAGCTAGGCAGAGCCCTCCAATGGCAAGGTTGGTCTTCCATCCGCCTCCTGTTACTGTAGCTAGATCAGTGGTGTTCATTTCTTTGTTAATCATTGTCATTCTCCTTTTTTTATTTTTGGTGAATTTTTAAATCTCATACCCTCTCACCGCGAGTTAAGTGATATGTTAAACATGACTTCTCCTTTCAATAAAATCAGTCATGTCACTGGCTTATGGAGCTTCCCTCAAGCTATGGATTTATTATAAGGCGTCGAGAAATAAAAAAGTAGTGACATAAATGTCACTATGGTAAGTTTTATACTTTACCAAAGCTTATACTAACGGGAGGAAACAAAGGGGATTGATAGGGGATAGGTCTAGCTAGTCTTATCGTAAGTTCTCTACTTGCAATCACTTCGATTTATGGTATAATATTTTTCGGAGCAACATCTGTGCGTGAAGCGGGTCAGGGGAGGAATCCAGCAGCCCTAAGCGATTTCAGGTGTGTGCTCTTTTTTTGTGTTAAGGAGGATTTATGGCCAAATTTAGTGTTTTTAAAAATCAAGAGAGCCTTTTTGCTTGTCCAATCTGTCAGGTGCCAATGCATTTGGATTTGTCTAGCTTGGTTTGTCAGAATAGGCATACCTTTAATATAGCTAAGCAGGGCTTTGTCAATTTTTTAAGACAGACTAAGGGAGATAAGCACTATGATATGGCTTCTTTTGAAAAGAGGAGTCAGATTTTAGCAGCAGGCTATTACGATCCTATCCTGAAGGTGATTTCAGAGCGCTTGCGTGACCTTCCTGGACACTCGCACGTGTTAGATGTTGCCTGTGGTGAAGGCTATTATAGCCGTCAGTTGGCTCAAGAGTTTGACAAGGATTTCATGGCCTTTGACTTGTCTAAGGATTCAATCCTTCTTGCGGCACGTCAAAATCCTCAGAAAAACGTAGCTTGGTTCGTTGGTGATTTGGCTCAATTGCCCTTACGTGAACACAGTATCGATGTCATTTTAGATATCTTTTCACCAGCTAATTATCAAGAATTTGGAAGACTTTTGTCTGATCAGGGCTTGATTTTCAAGGTTATTCCTCACGAAGATCATCTTAAAGAGTTTCGTCAACTGTTACCGGAGACGCAGGCTTATTCTAACCAGGATGTTCTGGAACATTTTCAAGAGTCTTGTGAGCTTTTGGAGCGTGTGACGATTGCTAAGACTTGGTCTATGCCATCAGAGCATGTTCAAACATTTGCTGAGATGACACCTCTTTTCTTCCATGCCAATAAGGATACTTTGGACTTGACATCAGTGACGCAATTAACCGTTGCGGGAGAGCTGCTGATTGGTCGTATTAGAGATGATAAGCAATCCTAACAGTCGTTGGGATTTTTTTGATGGGAAAATATCTCAGTTAGCTTGTTTGGTCTTCCTAAAAGGTGTATGATGGGAGCAATGAGTAAGAAAGTTTCAGTAATGGGTAAAAAGTGATGAAAAATAGAGCCTATAAGAACTACATTTTTGATTTCTATGGTACCTTGGTTGATATCCTAACCGATGAGAAGGATCCTATGTTATGGGATAAATTAGCCCAACTTTACCAAGCTTATGGGGCGGATTATAAGGGTGAAGGTCTTAAAAAATCTTATGCTAAGCGTGTGGCTCAGACTCGTAAGGAGTTAATAGAGATTAAAGGAGTTGGTTATCCAGAGGTTGATTTAGCTCACATTTTCAACCAGCTTTATGTAGATGGGCGGTCTCAGTCTAGTTGCCATAATCAGCCAGAAGATTGGGGCCAACTGATAGCTATGGTATTTCGCGTCTTATCTCGTAAGCAGTTGTTAGCTTATCCGCATACCAAGGAGGTTTTGACCTTTCTAAAAGAGCAGGGCTGTCGTCTTTATCTCTTGTCTAATGCTCAAGCAGCCTTTACTAATGCTGAGATTGACTTAATGGAGTTAAGACCTTACTTTGATGCCATTTACCTGTCTTCGGATGTGGGTATCTGTAAGCCTCAACCTGAATTTTTAAAGCAAGTTTTGGATGATCATGGGTTAAAGCCATCTGAGACTGTCATGGTGGGAAATGACCTGACGACTGATATTGCTGTGGCTGAGGCAGTTGGGATCGATGGTATCTTGCTGAATACCTTCCCTTATTCTCGTCGAGAGTTGGAGAATTCCCCAATCAAACCAGATCGAGTGATTACTGACATAGAGGCTCTAAAGACAAATTTTACATAAAAATACACTCTATTTGGCAAAAGCAAAGACAATTATCAGAATTTTTGGTATAATAATTCCTAACTTTATGTGAATGGAGAATCTCATGACTGCACAAAAAATGTCTGCACAAGAAATTATCGCTTTTATCGGTAATGCTGAAAAGAAAACGAATGTTAAAGTAACTTTTGAAGGGGAATTGGCAACTGTTGTTCCAGCTTCTGTCACTAAACTTGGTAATGTTCTTTTCGGAGACTGGAAAGATATCGAACCACTTCTTGCAAACTTGACTGAAAACAAGGACTATGTTGTGGAACAAGATGGCCGTAACTCAGCTGTTCCATTGCTGGATAAACGTCACCTTAATGCGCGTATCGAACCAGGCGCTATTATCCGTGACCAAGTAACTATCGAAGATAATGCTGTCGTTATGATGGGTGCTGTTATCAACATCGGTGCTGAAATTGGTGCTGGTACTATGATTGATATGGGCGCCATCCTTGGTGGTCGTGCTACTGTTGGTAAAAACAGCCACATCGGTGCGGGTGCGGTCCTTGCTGGTGTGATTGAACCAGCTTCAGCAGATCCAGTTCGTATCGGTGACAACGTTCTTGTTGGTGCTAATGCTGTTGTTATTGAAGGTGTTCAAGTTGGTAACGGTTCAGTCGTTGCTGCTGGAGCTATCGTTACTCAAGATGTCCCTGAAAATGTGGTTGTAGCTGGTGTTCCAGCTCGCATTATTAAGGAAATCGATGAAAAAACACAACAAAAAACAGCACTCGAAGACGCTTTGCGTAACTTGTAACATATTGATAGTAGAGGCCTGTAAGGCCTCTATTTCTAGATTCTCTATAAAATAAGACAATAAAAAGGATAAAACATGACACTTGATTTAATTAAAATCAGACGAGACCTTCACCAAATTCCTGAAATTGGTTTGGAAGAATTTAAAACTCAGGCTTATCTCTTAGAGCGTATTGCTGGAATGACTGAAGGTAAGGACTTTGTGGAGCAACGTACTTGGCGTACAGGAATTCTTGTCTATCTTCACGGGCATGCTCCTGAAAAAACCATTGGTTGGCGTACAGATATTGATGGCCTCCCAATCGTAGAGGAAACAGATCTTGACTTTAAGTCCACTCATGAAGGTCGTATGCATGCTTGTGGACACGATATGCACATGACCACAGCACTTGGTCTTTTGGACCAGATGCTTCAAGTACAGCCTAAAAATAACATGCTCTTCCTCTTCCAACCAGCCGAAGAAAATGAAGCTGGTGGTATGCTTATGTATGAAGATGGTGCCTTTGGAGATTGGTTGCCAGATGAGTTCTATGGCCTCCACGTCCGTCCAGATTTCAAGGTAGGTGATATTGCGACTAACACAAGTACCCTTTTTGCTGGGACTTGTGAAGTCCTCGTTACTTTCAAGGGGAAAGGTGGACATGCGGCCTTTCCACATGAGGCCAATGATGCTCTTGTAGCAGCTTCTTACTTTATTACTCAAGTGCAAACGATTGTCAGTCGTAATGTTGACCCTATTCAGGGTGGGGTAGTTACCTTTGGTTCTTTCCATGCAGGAACTACTAATAATGTTATCGCTGAAACTGCAGAGGTTTATGGAACTATTCGTACCCTTACTCAGGAAATGAGTCTCCTTATCCAGAAGCGTGTGCGCCAGATTGCAGAAGGTGTAGCAGCTAGCTTTGGTATGGAAGTGGATATCATGTTGAAACAAGGTGGTTATCTTCCTGTGGAAAATAATCCAGTCTTGGCCAAAGAGTTGATGGCCTTCTTTGATGCTAGCCCAGAAGTTAACCTGATCGATTGTCCACCGGCTATGACTGGAGAGGATTTTGGTTATTTGCTTAGTAAGGTTCCTGGTGTCATGTTCTGGTTGGGAATCGACACACCATATGCACTTCACCATCCTAAGATGAGTCCAAACGAAGATGCCCTCGCTTTTGCAGTGGCTGAAATTGGAAAATTCCTTAAACACAAGGCAGAAGCCTAATCAGAGTCGATAAAGCTAAAAAATCTACCAAGTCTGACTTTTGGTAGATTTTTTGATATGATAAACCTATGAAAAATGAACTTAGAAAAACAGTCTTGGCTCAATTAACTTCACAAGAACCTGAGACTAAGGCTAAGATAGATAAACATCTTTTGGAGCAATTGATTGCCTTACCTGCTTATAAAGAGGCTCAGGTGATTGCGACTTATTTGTCTTTTCCTCATGAATATGATACCAGTCTTTTAATCAATCAGGCTTTAAAGGATGGTAAACGACTTTTGATTCCTAAAACATATAAACAAGGTCGAATGATTTTTGTGGATTATGATCCAGATAATCTTGTTGCTACCTCTTTTGGCTTGATGGAACCTGCGTCTGATTTGGCTGTGGAAAAATCAGAGATTGATTTGATTCATGTGCCAGGAGTAGTTTTCAATGATGAAGGCTATCGCATTGGTTACGGAGCAGGTTACTATGACCGCTATTTGTCTGATTTTGAAGGGGATACAGTTAGTACGGTTTATCCTTGCCAGAAACATGATTTTCAACCAGACAGCTATGATATTCCTGTTAAGGAGGTCGTCACATGCCAGTAAATGAGTGGAAAAAATACCCAGCAACCTATCTATTGTTGGGGCTTACGACGTTGACTTTTATCTGTCAATATCTTTTAAACGGCTTTCAAGCGACTTCGCCTTTGAGCCTTTTTAAGATGGGAGCTATGTACGGTGCGTTTGTTCAGTACAGTCCCTTGAACCTTTGGCGTCTTGTAACACCAATTTTTGTGCATATAGGTGTTGAGCATTTTCTATTTAATATGCTTGCTCTTTACTTTATGGGGAAAATGGCTGAGCAGATTTTTGGGACTCCACGTTTTCTAGGGCTTTATTTGTTAGCTGGTGTTATGGGCAATGCCTTTACCTTACTTTTTACGCCTAATGTTATTGCAGCTGGTGCTTCGACATCCTTGTTTGGACTTTTTGCGGCTGTTGTGATTCTTGGTTATTACAGTCACAGCCCCTTGCTTAATCAGTTAGGCCGTAATTATTTGGCTTTGATTGTTATTAACTTAATCTTCAACCTTTTTACACCTAGTGTTGGGATTACAGGCCATCTCGGTGGTTTAGTTGGAGGTGCTCTTGCCGCTATCTTTTTGGCGAACAAGGTTGAAAGTCGCTTATTTAGTAGAGGTTGGCGTTCTACAGCTCTTTTAACCTATATTTTACTATTGCTGATTCTTCTAGGATTCACTTATTTTTAAGTCATATGAAAAATCCATCGAATGTTATGTTCGATGGATTTTATTTTAGTCTTTTTTAGCTGCTTTGCCTTCAAGTTTGTGGCCCAAGTCAATGAGGTATTGCTTGAGGTCATCTTTAACTTGAGGATGTTTAAGTGCGTAATCGATAGACGTTCTCATGAATCCGAATTTGTCACCGACATCATAACGGTTTCCAGTAAATTCGCGAGCAAAGACGCGTTGTGTCTTGTTAAGTGTATCGATGGCATCAGTCAGTTGGACTTCGTTTCCAGCACCTGGTTTTTGAGTTTCCAAAATACCGAAAATTTCAGGTGTTAGAAGGTAACGTCCGATGATAGCAAGATCACTTGGTGCATCTTCTGGATTTGGTTTTTCAACGAAAGTTTCAACGCTATAACGTCCATTTTCGCCTTTGCCTTGAGGGGCGATGACACCATATGAAGAAACTTCTTCGTGAGGTACAGGCATAACTGCAATGGTTGATGCATGTGTTTCCTCATAGTCGTTAATGAGCTGCTTAGTCAAAGGTACTGCTTTGTCATTAGTGATATCCATGAGGTCGTCACCAAGCATGACAACAAATGGCTCATTTCCGACAAATGCTTTGGCTTGAAGAACTGCATCTCCAAGACCACGCGGATGGCTTTGACGGATAAAGTGGAGGTTGATAGCAGTGGTGTCATTAACCAATTTCAACAAGTCTGTCTTACCTTTTTGTTCCAAGTTGTATTCTAACTCGAAGTTTGAATCAAAGTGGTCTTCGATAGAACGTTTTGACTTACCAGTAACCACCAAGATATCTTCAATACCTGATTTGAGGGCTTCTTCAACGATAAATTGGATGGTTGGCTTGTCAACGATTGGCAACATTTCTTTGGCCAAGGCCTTAGTAGCTGGTAAAAAGCGTGTTCCGAGTCCTGCAGCGGGGATGATAGCTTTTCTAACTTTTTGATTTTTCATGAGAACTCCTTAGATTTTTATTTTTTATCCCATTCATTTTCAGAGCGCAATTCATTGGACATCATATTGAGAATAGATTCCTTGATATCAGCACCCTCATAGATAGATTTGTAGATTGCTGTTGTAATTGGCATGTAGACACCGAGTTCTTGGGCGATTTCGTAGGCAACCTTTGTGGTTGAAATACCTTCGATAACCATTCCCATGTTACGTTCAATGTTTTCTAGTTTTTCACCACGACCGAGCGCATCCCCGGCACGCCAGTTACGTGAATGGATAGAAGTTCCTGTAACAATAAGGTCACCAACCCCAGATAGACCGCTGTAAGTCAAAGGATCGGCACCGAGTTTCACACCAAGACGAGTAATTTCTGCAAGTCCACGAGTAATAACGGCTGCCTTAGCATTGTCCCCATATCCCATACCGTGGAGGGCACCTGCACCTACCGCGATAATGTTTTTAAGAGCACCAGCTGTTTCAACACCAATCACATCTGAATTGGTGTAGAGGCGGAAGTAGTTATTACTGAAAATGCCTTGGACATAGCGTGCCACTTCAAGATCCTTAGATGCTGCTGTAATCAAAGTGATATCGCGAACGATAGTTTCTTCAGCGTGGCTTGGACCAGATACGACAACAATGTCACTGCGAAGTTCCTCAGGAATCTCTTCTTCAAGGATTGTTGAAAGACGTTCGTGTGTTCCGGGTTCCAATCCTTTTGAAGCATGCATGACAACGACTTTGTGGTCCAAAAGTTCGGCAACTTGTTTAGCAACTAAGCGAGTAACCTTGGTTGGAACAACAAAGAGAACAGCGTCGACACTATCTAGGGCTTCAGACAGTTCCTTGTAGGCTTTAATGTTTTCATCCAAAACCACATCCTTGAAGTAGCGGGTGTTGGTGTGTTTCTCGTTAATTTCATCAATTTGTTCAGGGATGTTTCCCCAAATACGGACCTCGTGTCCGTTGTCGTTGAGTACCTGAGCAAGGGCAGTTCCCCATGAACCAGGGCCCAAGACAGCGATTTTTTGTTTTTTCATCATTAGGTCTCCCTTTAGGTCCTTTCTAACAAAGTAGAAAAAGACTGTATTCTTTCTCATTATAACATAAGAAAAGCATGTTTGTCTTGTACTCTCTGTTAGGAAGGCTGATTGCCATTTATTTTTTCAGCCAATTTTGGGCAATGTAGCCTCCAATGAGGGCAGCCATGAGCGTTCCTCCAATCAGGATTAAGATATGACTGCCTGTAAAGGGAACCATAACTTGATTTACATAATCTTGAGTTTTCCCTTTGGCCAGGAGTTGTGCGATATAAGCTTTGGGCGCAAGCCACATGGTGATAATGGGTGCTAAGTTTCCTAGAGAAAAGATCATATAGGAGAGTAGATTAAGTTTATTATTCTCATAGTTCCCTTTCTTAGCTAGAAAATCAGCGACAAGGCCAGCTAAAAAGCTAGGAAGAAAGGCTAGAACAAAGTGCCCAGAGGCAAAGAAGAAGAGGGACATAAAGATACCCAGACAGGTAATAGCTCCAAATTGTTTTGTTTTTCTGATTAGCCCCAAATAGACCCAACCTGCAAAGATAGCAGCTAAAGCAGGCGTATGATACATATTTTTGACTTTGAAAAAGATTAAATCAATGGCAACTGCAAGGGCTAGGCAAATAAAATAGAGTAGAATAGCTAGACTGGTTTGTTTGATGAATGTCTTTTGACGCATGAGGTCTCCTAATCAATGTGAGGTGTTTTAGTTTTATTGAGCCAAGAGTATGCCAAACCAATGAAAATACCTCCGCCAATCCAGTTACCGAAGAAAACGACTATCCACTGACGTAGAATATTTGCCAAAGTGAAATTATCCACAGCATCACGCACACCGTTGAAACCGAGCAACATGAAAGAGGCAAAGTTAGCAATCAAGTGTTCATTAATCAAAAATACAAACATAAAGATAGCTGATAGCGCAATGAAAATCTTAGCAGATTCTTCTTTGAGGAGCATGTAGCCTAAGATGGCAATATTAACGAACATATTCGCTGTAATACCTTCTGTAAAGTTCATCCAATCTGTTTTTCCAAGCTTGGTTGAGACAGCGGTAACTAAGAAACTCTTGTCAGTCAAATGTTGGAAAGAGAAGGATTGGTTGAAGAACCAGGCCAAGATAAGGGCGCCGATAAAATTAAAGAAGGTACAGTAGAGGAGGATGGTACACACCTTGCTCCATTTGATTTTACCATAATAGGCACCACTGGTCAGGAACATCATGTTTGAAGTAGCCAACTCTCCATTGAATATGAGAACGAAGACCAGTCCGATGGCAAAGATAAAGGCAAAGACAAAACGAGAAAGGGCTGGAATACCTGTTGCGATAACATCTGCACCAATAATTCCTACAGCAGTCGACATGGTAAGATAAGCTCCTGCAAGCATAGAACGCAAGGCATAGCGTCCCAGACTTTCGTCAAAGAGAGCTTCTTTTTTAGCACAAGCAGCGAATACTTTTTCTTGAAATTGAGACATAGGTTTACCTCTAAAATATGTGGCATGGAGCATGGCAAATGCGCAAGCTCGAGTGAAACTTAATCTAGGATGACCATGAAAAAAAAGTCAGGACAGTTGTCCCAACTTTTCCAAGTCTTAATATGAGGATGCTCCAGATGTGGCATCTGCGGCTGGGGCTGCGTCGCCACCATGACCACCCGCATCTGATGCACCAGATGTGGCGTCGCTACCGCCATGACTAGCTGCAGCTGGTGCAAAAGGACCGCTTCCTCCGACAAGGCGTTGACCAGTTGTTTCGAGATACCAGTCAAGCCATGGTTTAAAGTTAAAGACGATTTCATTGATTCCTGCATAAGAACCATCATCATAGTACATAGCCTGATAGTTATGCGTATTGATAACTCCTTCAGGTGACCCTGGAACAATCGTACGAACATATTCTTGGTTACCATTACGAAGTGTACCGATAACCCATTCCACATTTTTCATACGAGCTGGTGGAAGTGAGCCGTGAACAGTTGACATACGGCTACCAGATTGAGGTGGTACACGTTTGGCGAACATAGTATCAGGATCTTGATGGGCGTTATTGTAGTAGAGGAACTGGTTGTTATCATCGGCATAGGTCAATTCAAATGGCATAGCCTTGAGGAACATGTCAATTTGATTAACCGTCAAAATACCGTGGTCCAATTTCACGTAGGTATCACCAGATACCGCACCAGTGATTTCAGCTACTTTTTCTACCCACTCTGGATCGTCAGGATCAACTTCGGTAACAGTTGTAGCGATTGGGTTGTTACAATCCAAGTCTTCAGGTTCAATTGGTTTTGGTTTTTTCAATTTAGAAACCACTCCTACATATTGGATGAAATTGTCTAAGCATTGTTCAAGGAAATTAATAGTACCTTCGTTGGTAATGTTTCCCTCAAGGTCAAAGGCTTCTTTAGCCTTTCCAAGCAAGAATTCATTACCTGGAAGTGTATAGGCATTGACGCCAGGTGCTTCAAGGATTTTACGCAAATGCACTTGGGCACGTGAAGTTCCTTGGTCGTAGTAAGAAGCACCAACAATCATTACAGGCTTGTTTTCAAAAGGGTGCACTTCGAATGATAGCCACTCTAATACTGATTTAAGTGCTGCAGAGATAGTGTGGTTGTGCTCAGGTGTTGCAATGATGACACCGTCAGCGCGTGTAATTTTGTTATTAAGTAAGCGAAGTTGGAAACTTTCATCCCATTTTTCATCTTGGTTAAACATAGGAACTTCATCAATTTCCAAAACTTCAAGTTCAAATTTAATTTTAAAATGTCTTCTGATAAATTCGAGCAGTTTACGGTTATATGATTGATCATAATTTGCTCCAACGAGTCCAACAAATTTCATATTTTATATTCTCCTGTCTTATAGGCTTTCCCAGTCGAAGTCTTCAGCTTCTTTATGTAATAACTCTGTAGCATGTGAGAGTTTACCAGTAATTTTGACGTAGAGACGGAAGTCATCGAAAATAGCATCTAATTTTTTGATGACATCGAGGTCAACTAAATCGCCGTTGCTATCAAAAGCTTGAAGGGAATGTGAAAGCAAGAATTCGTCTGGAAGCACATTAGCTTTGATTTCTGGAGCATTCAAAATTTGACGAAGTTGTAGCTGTGCACGAGAAGCTCCTAGAGTTCCATAAGATGCTCCTGTAATCATAACAGGCTTATTCAAAAGAGGGAAAACACCGTATGAGACCCAAGCTAAAGCATTCATGAGAACAGCTGGAATTGAGTGGTCATACTCAGGTGTTCCAATAATAACCCCATCAGCCTCATCGATTTTTTTAACGATTTCAAGGACACTTTCTGGCAATTGTTTGTTAGCGGGTTTGTTAAAGACAGGGAGGTCTTTGATTTCAACAAGTTCGATGTCTGCCTTATCTGCAAAATGTTTCTGAATATATTGCAATAATTGTCTATTAGTTGAACGTTTTGAATTCGTACCAACAAGTCCGATGAATTTCATGACAATTCTCCTTAAAAGTATTATATCTATCACTATGTTAGCGTTTTCCTAGTTAAAAGTCAATCTTCGTTTAATGAGAAAGTGATTAGACTATTACCTTTGTCATCTTATTTCGAATAGATTATAATAGGATAGATTTAAAAGTCTGAAGCTAGCATGGCTAGTTTTACAAGAATTAATTTATAGATGTATCGAAAGGAAAAATAATGACAAAAATTCGTGGATTTGAACTTGTATCAACCTATACAAATCAGGACTTACTTCCAAAACGGGAGACAGCCCATGCAGCTGGGTACGACTTAAAGGTGGCAGAGCGCACAGTGATTGCACCAGGAGAAATCGTCCTCGTCCCAACTGGGGTCAAGGCTTATATGCAAGCGGGTGAGGTGCTTTATCTTTATGATCGTTCTTCTAATCCTCGCAAAAAAGGTCTGGTCTTGATCAACTCTGTGGGGGTTATTGATGGCGATTACTATGGAAATCCAGGGAATGAGGGTCACATCTTCGCCCAGATGAAAAATATTACGGATCAGCCCGTGACTCTTGAAGTTGGCGAACGTATCGTTCAAGGTGTCTTTACGCCCTTCTTAATTGTAGATGGAGATGAAGCTGACGGTGTTCGTACAGGTGGTTTCGGATCGACAGGGAAATAGAGAAAGAATATGGCAGACTATTTATTAGTTGTAGATATGCAGTCAGATTATGTTGCTGTTGGAAAAGCATATCATGAAGAACTGATTGCAGCTGTGAATGACAAAATTGCCAGCTATCCCAGTGACCGGGTTATCTATATTCTCAACCGTTTTTTCTGGGAGAGAAAAGATAGAAAGAAGAAATTTGCGACCGGCTTGCTGCTTGTATCTTCTCGTATCTTTGAGAAGCGTCGGGCTTCTTGCTTTACCAATCCAGATTTAAAAGATTTTTTAGAGGAAAATGGTGCTAAAAGCATAGAGTTTATAGGGGTAGATGGCAATGGCTGTGTCAAGGCTTCCATTTTGGCAGCTGTCAAGGAGAATTATCAGGTTTCTGTTGATTTGTCCGCTGTCGGAGTTGCCAACCAGAAGAAATTTAAAAAAACATTGCATAAGTGGCATTCTGTCGGAGTAATCGTAGAAGGAGAATTATCATAGCAAAGAAAAAATCAACTTTTGTTTGTCGAGAATGTGGCTACAATTCACCCAAATATCTAGGGCGCTGTCCCAACTGTTCTTCTTGGTCCTCTTTTGAAGAAGAGGTTGAGGTGCAGGAGGTGAAAAATGCCCGTGTCAGTTTGACGGGTGAAAAGTCTAAACCAACTAAATTAAAAGAAGTATCCTCAATCAATTATGCCCGCATAAAGACTGATATGGACGAGTTTAACCGTGTTTTAGGTGGCGGTGTGGTTCCGGGTAGTCTGGTTCTTATTGGAGGAGATCCAGGGATAGGGAAATCAACCCTCCTCTTACAGGTGTCAACGCAACTGGCTAACAAGGGTACGGTCCTCTATGTATCTGGAGAAGAATCTGCCGAGCAAATCAAATTGCGGAGCGAACGTTTAGGTGATATTGATAACGAATTTTATCTTTATGCTGAGACTAATATGCAAGCCGTTCGCAGCCAAGTAGAGGCCATAAAACCCGATTTCCTCATTATCGACTCTATTCAGACCATCATGAGTCCAGAGATTTCTGGCGTTCAAGGTTCTGTTTCTCAGGTTCGTGAAGTCACTGCTGAACTCATGCAGATTGCCAAAACCAATAACATTGCCACATTTATTGTTGGGCATGTGACCAAGGAGGGACAACTGGCTGGACCACGTATGTTGGAACACATGGTAGATACGGTGCTCTATTTTGAGGGGGAACGTCATCATACCTTCCGTATTTTACGAGCAGTCAAAAACCGTTTTGGTTCAACCAATGAGATTGGGATTTTTGAGATGCAGTCTGGTGGTTTGGTAGAGGTGCTAAATCCTAGCCAGGTTTTCTTAGAGGAACGCCTAGACGGTGCTACAGGTTCTGCCATTGTAGTGACAATGGAAGGTAGCAGACCTATCTTAGCTGAAGTTCAAGCCTTGGTGACACCAACCGTCTTTGGTAATGCCAAGCGGACAACGACGGGACTGGACTTTAACCGTGTCAGTCTCATTATGGCTGTTTTAGAGAAACGTTGTGGCCTTCTTCTCCAAAATCAAGATGCCTATCTCAAATCGGCTGGTGGTGTCAAACTGGACGAGCCAGCTATTGACCTTGCTGTAGCCGTTGCGATTGCTTCTAGTTACAAGGAGCTTCCAACCAATCCACAAGAAGCTTTTATAGGAGAAATTGGGTTGACTGGAGAGATTCGCCGAGTAACTCGCATTGAACAGCGTATTAATGAAGCTGCTAAATTAGGTTTTACTAAGATTTATGCTCCGAAGAATTCCCTGCATGGCATGAAAATTCCAGAAGGTATCCAGGTCGTTGGAGTTACGACAGTGGGAGAAGTACTCAAAAAAGTTTTTTCTTAAAAAAATGCCTCAAAGCCAGAATTTGGAAGCGCTTGCAAAAATAGCTGTTCGATGCTATACTTTTCTTAAGAATAGGGAGGTATTTATTATGCAATTTTTTACAGACAGCAATATGCAATTCCCGCTAGTAGAGTTATCTCTTAATCAAGGTGAAACAGTCTTTATCCAGCGTGGCAGTATGGTATATCACACACCGAATGTGACACTGAGTACCAAATTAAATGCCAGTGGATCAGGTTTAGGTCGCTTTGTAAAAGCAGTTGGGCGTTCAATGGTTTCGGGCGAAAGTAGCTTTATTACTCAGGTTGTCTCGCAGTCCAATAACGGCTATATAGCCTTGGCCCCTGATTCTCCAGGTCAAGTGATTCCACTTTATTTAGGTGAAAAACAGTACCGACTCAACGACGGTGCCTTTCTAGCACTTGATGGCACAGCTTACTATACAATGGAGCTCCAGTCTGTTGGTAAGGCTCTTTTTGGTGGTCAGGGTGGTTTCTTTGTAATGACTACCCAAGGCCAAGGAACTCTCTTGGCAAATGCTTACGGCTCTATTAAAATAATTGAGCTAAACAATCAAGAAGTGACTATTGATAATGCTCATGTCGTTGCCTGGAGTCAGACACTTGATTATAATATTCACCTGGAAAATGGTTTCTGGCAGTCTATTGGGACAGGAGAGGGTGTTGTTAATACCTTTAGAGGAACAGGTGAAATTTATGTTCAAAGTCTCAATCTTCAAACCTTTGCAGGCTTGCTTAATAGATACTTGCCAAAACGTTCATAATATAAATTGAAGGAGGATGGATGCTTGTTAGCATTTATTCTCCTTTTTTATTTTGCGAACTCAATAGCTGACAAGTTAATAAAAAGATGATAAGATAGTGTGTAAATAATTTGATAGTCAAATTATTTTCTTCATTAGAAAGTGAGTTATTATGTCTTATTTTGAAAACTTTCTCAATGCCAACAAAGCCTATGTTGACCTCCACGGGACAGCCCATCTTCCCTTGAAACCAAAGACTAAGGTGGCTATTGTGACTTGTATGGATTCACGCCTTCACGTTGCTCAGGCCTTGGGGTTGGCCCTAGGTGACGCTCATATTTTGCGTAATGCGGGTGGTCGTGTGACGGAAGATATGATTCGTTCTTTAGTCATTTCTCAACAACAGATGGGGACACGAGAAATCGTAGTTCTTCACCATACAGATTGTGGTGCTCAGACCTTTAAGAACGATGAGTTTACCGCCTATCTCAATAAAGAACTTGGTGTTGATGTTTCTGATCAAGATTTTCTTCCATTCACAGATGTGGAAGAGAGTGTTCGTGAAGATATGGCCATTCTTCGTCAGTCACCGCTTATCCCTGAGGATGTTATCATCTCCGGTGCGGTTTATGATGTAGATACTGGCCGAATGACTCAAGTTCAACCCTAATACCGAAAAGTTAAGCAGGCATGGTTGCCTGCTTTTTTCATGTTTTGACATAAAAAACTCAGCACACAATAAATCTGCTGAGTTAATTTAGTTTTTAAGAAACAATAAAAATGAGAATCACGGTCCCCAAATAGAAAAGACTGGTGATAAAAAAGCTGATACGCCAGAACAACTTAAGAAAACGTTTAAATTTAAAGGATTGTGTTTTTCTCAGCATTTGAATCGTGATAATTATAGCCGCCAAGGATAATAAAATGGTGATGTAAGGCAAAAAGCTATGGGTAAAGAAACGGGCTGACACAGCAACTACCTCAATAAAATAAAGAGGGAAGGTAAGGTCAGCAAAATTAAGCCCGAGGTATTTTAAACTGAAGAAGCGGTGGATAATAAAAGCAAAGATAGGTGTTAGAATCAAAAATGCTATAGCAAAGAATTTATATAGAATCATAAGTCTATTTTACCTCGAAAAGCCCTTTATGTAAATTTTTTCTTAAACTTAATAAGAAATTCTTGCATCTAAAAAGAATTTCTGTATAATAGATAAGGTATGTAAAAACATACTTGTGGGAGGTAACAAAACTTACTTACCGCCAAAACCACAATAGGAGGAAATTACAAAATGGCTAAAAAAGTCGAAAACATCGTAAAACTTCAGATTCCTGCTGGTAAAGCGACTCCAGCTCCACCAGTTGGACCAGCTCTTGGTCAAGCCGGAATCAACATCATGGGATTCACTAAAGAGTTTAACGCTCGTACAGCTGACCAAGCTGGTATGATTATCCCAGTTGTTATCTCTGTGTATGAAGATAAATCATTTGATTTCATCACTAAAACACCACCAGCTGCTGTTCTTTTGAAAAAAGCTGCAGGTGTTGAAAAAGGTTCAGGTACTCCAAACTCAGTTAAAGTTGCTTCAGTAACTCGTGCACAAGTACAAGAAATTGCTGAAACTAAAATGCCTGACTTGAACGCTGCAAACATCGAATCAGCTATGCGTATGATCGAAGGTACTGCACGTTCAATGGGATTCACTGTTACTGACTGATTCAGTTAACAAGAAAACCACAGACGTCGTCTCACTTCGCTGAGTGACGTGGAAGATGAAAGTCGTTATGACCACATTACACAAGGAGAAATAATTAACATGGCTAAAAAAAGCAAACAAATGCGTGCTGCTCTTGAGAAAATCGACAGCACAAAAGCTTACAGCGTAGAAGAAGCTGTAGCTCTTGCACAAGAAACTAACTTCGCAAAATTTGATGCTACTGTTGAAGTATCATACAACCTTAACATCGACGTTAAGAAAGCTGACCAACAAATCCGTGGAGCAATGGTATTGCCAAACGGTACTGGTAAAACTCAACGCGTTCTTGTATTTGCTCGTGGTGCTAAAGCTGAAGAAGCTAAAGCAGCAGGTGCTGACTTCGTTGGTGAAGACGAACTCGTTGCTAAAATCAACGGTGGATGGCTTGACTTTGACGTTGTTGTTGCAACACCAGACATGATGGCAATCGTTGGTCGTCTTGGACGTGTCCTTGGACCACGTAACTTGATGCCAAACCCTAAAACTGGTACAGTAACTATGGACGTTGCTAAAGCAGTTGAAGAGTCTAAAGGTGGTAAAATCACTTACCGTGCTGATAAAGCAGGTAACGTACAAGCTATCATCGGTAAAGTTTCATTCGAAACTGAAAAATTGGTTGAAAACTTCAAAGCATTTAACGATGCAATCCAAAAAGCTAAACCAGCTACAGCGAAAGGTACATACATCACAAACCTTTCAATCACTACTACACAAGGTGCTGGTATCAAAGTTGATCCTAACTCATTGTAAGAGTAGTAAAGGACCTATCTTCGGATAGGTTTTTTTCTTACTCTAGACACGAAATTTGAGTAGAAAATAAAAAATATTCAGAAAGTAGTGTTGCTTTTTCGAATTTATGGTATAATTTAAGCGTATACACATAATTATTGATTTTTGAACTTTTTACGTTGCGAATTTAAGGAGGCAATGAATGAAAAAGAGTAAGGTATTTTTACTAGCAGCCGTAGGCCTATTATCTGTAGGTGTTTTAACGGCTTGCTCATCATCAAGTAAGACATCTGGTAAGACTTATAATTATGTTTACGGTGGCGATCCTGCAACCCTAGACTATGTTTCTACAAATAAGAAAAACATGACGACAGCCGTTAGTAACGGTGTTGATGGTCTGTTTGAAAATGACCAATATGGGAATCTAAAACCTTCTGTCGCTGAAAACTGGTCTGTTTCTCAAGATGGTTTGACCTATACTTACAAGATTCGTAAGGGTGTCAAATGGTACACTTCAGACGGCGAAGAGTATGCCAATGTAACAGCTAAAGACTTTGTAACAGGTCTTAAGCATGCTGCTGATACTAATTCTGAAGCGATTTATTTGCTACAAAACTCTGTTAAGGGCTTGAATGATTACCTGTCAGGTGCCAACAAGGACTTCTCAAATGTAGGTATCAAAGCAGTTGATGATTACACTTTGCAATATACGCTTAGTCAACCAGAACCTTACTGGAATTCAAAATTGACCTACTCAGTTACTTGGCCTGTTAATGAAGATTTCTTGAAATCTAAAGGTAAAGACTTTGGTAAGTCAACAGACCCAACATCTATTCTTTATAACGGTCCATATCTTCTTAAATCTTTGACAACGAAATCTTCTATTGAGTTCACCAAGAATGAAAACTACTGGGATAAGGATAATGTCTATTTTGATACAGTTAAATTGACTTACGATGATGGTACAGACCAAGAATCCTTGGAACGTAACTTCACTGATGGAGTCTATAACTTAGCTCGTCTATACCCAACTAGCTCAAACTATTCTAAAGTTGAAAAACAGTACAAAGACAATATTTTCTATACACAACCTGGAGCAGCTGTAGAAGGTGTCGGTGTTAATATCGATCGTCAAACTTATGACCATACATCTAAAGAAAATGATCAACAAAAGACATCAACTAAGACAGCTCTTCTTAACAAAGATTTCCGTCAAGCATTAGGTTTTGCCATTGACCGTACAAATTACGCCGCACAACTTAACGGTAAGGAAGGTGGAAGCACTGCCGTTCGTAATATCTTTGTTAAACCAGACTTTGTTCAAGCAGATGGTAAGGACTTCGGAACAATGGTAATGGATCAACTTCCAGCTTATGGTGATGAGTGGTCTGGTGTGAATCTTGCAGATAGTCAAGACGGTCTTTATAACCCAGAAAAAGCTAAGGCTGAATTTGCTAAAGCCAAAGAAGCTCTTCAAGCAGAAGGGGTTCAGTTCCCAATCCATTTGGATGTTCCTGTCAATCAGTCAAATAAAATCTTTGTGAACCAAGTGCAGTCACTTAAACAATCTATTGAATCAGCTCTTGGAAAAGATAATGTTGTACTTGATCTTCATCAATTGTCAACTGATGATTTCTATAACATTACCTACTCTGCATCAAATGCAGCGGCAGAGGATTGGGACTTGTCAGTAGGTGTGGCTTGGGAGCCTGACTACCTTGATCCATCAACTTATCTTGATGTCTTGAAGACTACAAATGGTGAAAATACTAAATCTTTCATGGGTTATGACAATCCAAATAGTCAAGCGGTTGAAAAAGTAGGTCTTAAAGAATATGACCAATTGGTTGATGATGCTTCTAAGGAAACAACAGACTTGACGGCTCGTTATGAAAAATATGCAAAAGCTCAGGCATGGTTGACGGATAGTGCACTTTATATCCCAACGACTACTTATAACGGTGCAGCCGCTGTAATTTCTCGTATTAAGCCATTCTCAGGAGCTTATGCTCAAGCCGGTGATAAAGGTTCTACATACTACTTCAAGTATCTTAAATCTCAAGATGATATTGTGACTAAGAAACAATATGATTCAGCTTATAAAGATTGGCTTAAAGAAAAAGCGAAATCTAATGACAAAGCTCAAAAAGATCTTGCCAAACACGTTAAGTAATCTATTGAAAACGTCTACCTTTAGGTAGTCGTTTTTTTAACAAAATTTCTCGAACCACCCCTAGATTGTGATATAATAAGAAAGATTGGTACTCGCTTCTAGATTTTTATTTGGAAAGTTTGGGGGATAGAGTTGCCTACTGGTACTTATCATCTTAAGTTAGTCCTAAGGAAGGGACTTTAGGCTTAATAGGTATCCAAAGACTGAAGAATGGAACAAAAAAAGGAGATTTATCTTGGCTAAAGATATCCGCGTTCGTTACGCACCAAGTCCAACAGGGCTTCTACACATTGGTAATGCTCGTACAGCATTGTTTAACTACCTTTATGCACGTCATCATGGTGGTACATTCATTATCCGTATTGAAGATACTGACCGTAAACGTCACGTTGAAGATGGTGAGCGTTCACAGCTTGATAACTTGCGTTGGTTGGGAATTGACTGGGATGAAAGTCCTGAAACACACGAAAACTATCGTCAATCAGAACGTTTACCGCTTTACCAAAAATATATTGATCAACTTTTGGCAGAAGGTAAAGCCTATAAGTCATACGTAACTGAAGAAGAGTTAGCTGCAGAGCGTGAACGTCAAGAAGCAGCTGGTGAAACTCCTCGTTACATTAACGAGTTCCTTGGCATGACTGAAGAAGAAAAAGCTGCCTACATCGCAGAACGTGAAGCGGCAGGTATTGTACCTACAGTTCGTTTGGCGGTTAATGAGTCAGGGATTTATAAATGGCATGATATCGTTAAGGGAGATATCGAATTTGAAGGTGGTAATATCGGTGGTGATTGGGTTATCCAGAAGAAAGATGGATACCCAACTTACAACTTTGCGGTAGTTGTTGATGACCATGATATGCAAATTTCACACGTTATCCGTGGAGATGACCATATTGCCAATACACCAAAACAACTCATGGTTTATGAAGCTCTTGGTTGGGAAGCACCTGAGTTTGGACACATGACCCTTATCATCAATTCTGAAACTGGTAAGAAGTTGTCTAAACGTGACACTAACACCCTTCAATTTATCGAAGATTACCGTAAAAAAGGTTACCTTCCAGAAGCAGTCTTTAATTTCATTGCTCTTCTTGGTTGGAATCCTGGCGGTGAAGACGAAATCTTTTCTCGTGAAGAACTCATTAAACTTTTTGATGAAAACCGTCTAAGCAAGTCACCAGCGGCCTTTGACCAGAAGAAATTGGACTGGATGAGTAACGACTACATTAAGAATGCAGATTTCGATAAGGTCTTTGCTCTTTGCAAACCTTTCTTGGAAGAAGCTGGTCGTTTGACAGATAAAGCTGAAAAATTAGTGGAACTCTACAAACCACAAATGACAGCAGCAGAAGAAATTGTCCCTCTTACAGATCTCTTCTTTGAAGATTTCCCAGAATTGACAGAGGCTGAAAAAGAGGTTATGGCTGGTGAAACAGTACCAACAGTACTTAAAGCCTTTAAAGCCAAACTCGAAGCTATGTCTGATGATGAGTTTGTTGTTGAAAACATTTTCCCACAAATTAAGGCTGTTCAAAAAGAAACAGGAATCAAAGGGAAAAATCTCTTCATGCCAATCCGTATTGCTGTTTCAGGAGAAATGCACGGTCCAGAATTGCCAGATACTATTTTCTTGCTCGGACGTGAAAAGTCAATCAAACATATTGATCAAGTTCTTGCAACACTATAAAAACAAACCCAACAATTGTTGGGTTTTCGAATGCACATAAGCGATATGTCAATGATTATATGATAATTGCTAAACCTATTTTGTAATATAATGATGATATTTCGTAACCATATCATCATTTTAAAAACTTTAAATTAGTTTTATAATAGATTGGTAATAAAAATTAGGGAGGAGTGAGCATTATGAGAAGATTTGGTTGGTATTTCTACTACGTTATTGGCATGTACCCATAAAAAGAGGTAATGAGTCAGTTAAAGAGCTTAGTTTTTCTAAGCTCTTTTTATGTTTATGAAAAGTAAGGGATATGTGGGGTCGTCTGATGTTAGCTTGCTCTGAATCAGGAAAAAATAGCTTTATATTTTTAGCTTTTTCTAATAGGAGTGACGCTAAATTATATATTTATGTTACAATAAAGTAGGTTGATTTTGAAAGGAAGGGGGGAGTCTAGAGATGATCGTTTTATTTACGGTTCTACGTCTATTGGCTATTTTAATTGTTAGTCACGATATGTCAGGTTTACTCAAAACTTGGAAGAGTAAATGCTGGTTTATCGCAGGGAGTCTCTTGCTCTCTCTATTTGTTGGAGGCATTACAGGGTCGCTCTTAGCACTTTTGTTCTGCTATCTTTTCTTAAATAAAATATCAAGTAGTGAAAAGAATTCTTTTCTTTTCACCTTTTTGCCGTGGGTTTTTGTTGAAGTCACCTCGAAACTGCTTCAACTTTATTTTTTCCCATGGATTTTTCAAATTAATTATTTACAGGTCAAAGACACCCCAGTACTCATTGCTTTGTCTTATCTCTTGATTTACCCAATTTTTCATCTGATTGTCAAAGTGTTCTTTATTGACTTTGGTGCTCTCAATGTTATGGGAAATAACCATACTTACCAAGTTAGACAACGCTTATTGGTTGGGGTGACTCTGGCTTATATTATTTTATCTTTAATTATTTTCTATGCTAGTAACATCTTTCCTTACACAGGCCTCTTTATTTATTTAGCAGGCAGTATTACGGTTGTCTACTCCATCCTCTTTATTTTGCTCTTTGCTCAGCTTAATATTTATTCTAAGAGAAGAGTGAAGGATCAGTTGGCTGAAGAAATGGCTAGACACGAGGAAAGTTTAGAAGAATATAGCCACCGTTTAGAAAAACTCTATAATGATATTTCTCAGGTGAAGAAGGATTATCTCGAAGGGCTTAAAACAATGGAGGTTAGTATCCAACGTCGAGACTTACCTGCTTTGAAACAAGAGTATGCAGAACTTTTAGAGAAATCTGGTAATAGCTTAACGTTATCAAATTATGAATTATCACGTTTGATCAACTTAGAAATCACATCTCTCAAGAGTCTCTTTTCTGCTAAAGTGCTTGAGGCAGAGAACTTAGGAATTAAGGTTAACTTGGAGTTGCCAGATGTCATATCGTCAACTCAGATAGAGGCCTTAGATTTGGTTGTGATTTCTTCTGTCTTCTTAAATAATGCTATTGAGTCGGCGGTGGATTCTGAAGATCCTACTTTAACTATATCTTTCTTTAAAAATCAAGGTTATCTTATCTTGGTTATTGACAATACAACCAGAGAAGAACGTATTCCTGTGTCAAGGATTTTTGATGAAGGGGTTTCTAGCAAAGGTGAAGGCCGAGGGCTTGGTTTGTCTAAGGTCGCAGATATACTTAATCGCTATCCAAAAGTAAATCTTGAGACTCGTAGTTGTGACCATCATTTTACACAGGTCCTCTCTTTTCAGGATAATTGATAAATCAAAGATACTATTTGTGGGGAATAGGATAAGGGAAATAGAAAGGGGAAAAGCATATGCAACTTGCGATTGATGGCCTTATTGCTTTGGTTGTTGTCGTTTCACATCTTGTGATTTTAGCTAGAATGGCTTATCTAGATGTTTTTACTTACCGTTACATTCCTTATGTAATCGTAGTAACTGCCGTTAAGTGGTTAGCCAAGGTGCTATGGCAAATTGATATTCCAGATGCAATTTATCTCCTAGTCTTTATTTTTCTTGAAAAACCTCAGGCTCTACGAGAAGAAAAGTATTTTTATGCTTTCTTTGCCCCTGTCTTTTGGACTTTGATTACAAGTTTCTTTAGTTTTTATCTTTTCCGAGTTTTCTTTAATAAGCCGGTCGAGTTGGTTCCAAACCATTTAGGAATCCTAGCTGTAGATAGTGTTGTTCTTCCCTTCTTTCTAGGTTTGCAAAAAATGTTCGGTTTAGATAGCTTCTTCCAGGAACCCTATCAGGACTTGCAGGATAAATATAAGAGCATGCTCTTGCAAGTTGATCTTATTTTAATTATCAGTTATCTGCTTATCCTCTTTAAACAGGAGATATTCTCCTTGCTTCTGAGTCAGACCTACCTCCCAGGTTACCCTCAAATTTATATTTGGGTTGGTTTCCTTATACACATGTATATTCTTGTTCGTTTTGTTTCCTACGGTAAAGACGTACGAGATAGCAAAATTCTCAGAGAACAAGAGGAGCACTTGAGGAGTCTGGAAGCTTATAATGAAAAAATCGAAACTGCCTATAAGAGTGTACGTTCGTTTAAACATGATTATGAAAACATACTCATTAGTATGCAGACAAGTATTGATAGTGGGGATTTTGACCTTATTGAACAAACCTATCAGGATATTTTGAAAAAGGCAGGTCAAGAACTCATTGAAGAAGATGACGAAAATGTCTCTTGAGTATAAACAGGAAATATTATCATGAACTTACAGCTTTGGACCATGGTATCCCTTGAAAATAGTATTATTCAGATTATTAGTTTTCATATTACCTGGTTTATTTATAAAAAACTAACAAGGAGCACATTAGCTTACTGGAAAGTATTTTGTTTAAGTCTCTTAGGTATAGTGGTATCACTTGGTAAAGGTGATGGCTTCTATTATCAAGTTGTTATCTTTTTAGCTTTGGCCTTAAAGGAACGGCGGGAACATCGTTTGACGCTCTGGGCAAGCCTCTTTTTTGGAGCCTTCTCGGTTCTTTTTACAGATTTATTTGCGACTTTTACCCCATTTTATGTATTCAATAATCTGTTCACAAATATGACCTTGGGTGAGATTCAAGAAAACTTCTTGCTTAAATTGTTATCTTATGTGATGATTTACCCATTCTTTCTCTATATCAATTATCTTTCCAGTTCAGATGTTGATAAGGTCAAGGAATTGATTTATTCACGTGGTCGTGAACGTCTGTTGATAGCCGTTGATCTGACCTTTGCACTCTACATTATTTGTAGTACTCTTTTGGTATCAACAGGTAGTGATGTGGGAGGGCCAATTTTTATTGCGATGGCAGTTTATCTCCTAATGGTAACAACCTTGAATCGCTACTCTCATAAATTTGTCAGAGAACGTAGTAAGGAAGCTGTGGAGACTTATGTCTATAACTTGGAAGTCTATAATAAACATATTGAGGATCTTTTTACAAAAGTAAAACCTATTGAAAAAGATTTTGAGAGTCTTTTGGTAGCTCTTGAGACCCCATTGGCTAAAAATCAATTATCAGAGGTTTTATCCGTTTATCATGAGCATTTGAATCATCTTAAACTTGATAATTTGGACTTAAATGATAAGTTGGCCCCTCTGTTTGAGATTCCTTATCCGGTATTAAGAAGTTGGATTGTAAACCAAATCATTCCTTTGGAACAAAAAGGTATCACCGTTAGGTTGGATGTCAATGTTGATGCTTATCCTAACAATTTAAATATTGCAGTTCTTATTGGAGTTTTAGAACGTTGCATGAATTTAGCTGAAAAACTTTGGGCCAAGGAGCCGGAGACAGATATTGGTTTCCTTATTCAACAGAATGAGGATGGCAATCTCAGCTTTATTCTTGAGAATACCAATCAGGAAGCTGATCCAAAACTCGATGATAGTCTGGCTATTAGTCGTGATTTTGCCCAGTTTTGCTGGTCAAACGGTATCGGTTTAATAAATAAAAAAGAATTATTTAAAACCTATCAAATTGTTACGGTAGGACTATAATCGTAGAAAGGAGAGGGATAACTATGCTGGGTAACATCCTATTTCAAATTTTGATGTTTATCATTATTTGGGATATCTACTTACGTATTGGTGGACAAAACACTAATCTTAAAAATCGTATACTTTATTTGTTATTTGATGTTGCTCTATGCATTTGGGGACAACTCATTGGACGCTATATAGGCATAGTCCCTCCCTTAGTAGCCATTGTAACATTGACATTTAGCTACCAACTGAATAAAAGTGTCACCTCTGTAGAACGCTTTTTTCTAGGTTTTTACCCGGTGGTACTAGTCGATTTGGCAAGACGTTTTTTGGCTACCTTCTTCTTTCCACCGATACTTGGCATAACTGTTGATACTTTAAACACTAATATTTGGTGGTCTATGGTACCACTTTCCTTCGTCATGTTGACGGTCAGAATAGTAGATTTTATTTTACGTCTAGATTTTACAGATATCTTGAAAGTTGCTGCCCAACAAGAAAAAAAGAACCGTCTGGGTTTGGTCAACATGCTTCTTTTGCTTTATTATTTAGTTATCTTTTTAGTGTCGACATTTGATACTTATTTTCCAGAGTTACATCTTGAGAGTAGATTTAGGTTGCCATTAGTAATGGGATATCTCTACTTACTCCTCTTTGTACTTGGTGCTGTAAACCAGTTTGCTAAGGAGAAAATAGAGCAGGATTTGGCCATGAAGCAGGCTAACTATCTTGATGATTTGAAGTGTGAGAATACCAGGGTAGAAGGTTTGTATAGAGACTTGATGCATGTTCGCTCTAACTATAATTTCCTACTTAATAATCTGAGAGATATCGAAAGAACAGGGGATATTCGTTCTTACAAAAAAGATTTGGTTGATCTTTATGTCAATCGAGATCAGCATAGTTTTTCAACTCAGGTCACCGATTTGGATAATATCCAAAATCCAAGTATTCATAGTCTACTTTCATCAAAATATCATGAAGCTCAGATGCATCGCCTCAATATTCATGCAGAGATTCCAGATCCAGTGATTCATAACTATCTAACTGATTTAGATTTAGCTGTTGTTTTGGGTCACCTCATGGATAATGCTATTGATGGTGCTCGTAAAGCCAGTGAAGGTTTTATTAGTCTGGCCTATTTTGATGAAGAGGATTGCCAGAGTTTTATTATTGAAAGTACAATTGCAGAAGAGCAAGTGCCACTTTCAATGATGAGTACCAAGCTTTCTCATCCTGAGGGTGGTATAGGTGTTAATGCTGTTCAAGATATTTTGGAACGTTATCCGAACACGTCCTTCTCTGTCCGTAGTCAGAATCATAAAATGATGCAAATACTAGAAATGAGGCCCTAATATGAATATATACATTTTAGAAGATGACTTAATGCAGCAAACACGTATTAGTGACATCATCCGAGAATTGGTTTCAGAGGGCACGTTTTCCGTACGAAAACTTGAAGTTTTTTCTAAACCTCACAAACTATTGTCCAGTATCAACGAAAAGGGTAACCATCAGGTTTTCCTTTTAGATATCGATATTGATGGTGAGCGAAAGAAGGGGCTAGAAGTCGCCTCAGAAATTCGCCAACAAGATGCTAATGCAGTTATTATTTTTGTAACAACTCACTCAGAGTTTGCACCAATCAGTTTTAAATACAAGGTTTCTGCACTAGATTTCATTGATAAGACAGTTTCTAATGCAGAGTTCAAACAACAACTAAAACAAACATTGACTTTTGTGAACCAAAAAGTTGGAGATGTGGATGATGATGAGATATTTGTGTTTGAAACAGCGCAGTCTCGGATCCAAGTCCCTATGAGAGATATTTATTATTTTGCGACTGCTGTGACACCTCATAAGGTGATGCTAATTACCAAAACAGAGCGTCTGGAGTTTTATGCCAATCTTGGAGATATTACTTCGGTAAATAAAAAACTCTTTTCTTGTCATCGCTCCTTTTTAGTTAATTTGGATAACATATCTCGTATTGATAAGACTCAGTTGATGATTTATTTTGAAAATGGTGATTCTTGTCCAGTTTCACGTTTGAAAATGAAGGCTCTGCTTAAAAAATGGTCAGAGGTAAAAGAACATTAGTCGATGACTAATGTTCTTTTTAGTCTAAAAAAGCATGTGTTTATTTCATAGGTGATTGATTATCTTATGAGTGAACAAATTCTGTAAAAACACAAAATAGATGTCCTTTAGTGATAAAATTTAGAGATTTATAAAAAAATGACTAAAAAAAATGCAGTTCAGGATGAAAAAACGACATTCTATGAAATCGTATAGACAATTAAATTGAAAAAAGTTAATATATAATCAAGATATGTGATTCGGAAATGAGACATCGTCAATCTTATTGAAATCTACATACACTTTATGAAAATAAATAATGTACTTTTATATAACTTTTTCCTAATCCCCATTTTTTATTGGCCGCTCGTCCAATTACATATCTTTTTTATAGAAATTAATAGGCTTGAGAAATCAAGCCGTTTTTTTTGTTTTTAAGGGCATTAGTGCAGATTAGGATAAAAAATACATTCTGTGAGTGAAATTCGACATTTTAGGAAATGAAGATATACATTTGGGGATTGCATGCTATAATGTAATCAAGGTTAGAGAGCAAGAAGAATGTATGGTTTAAGTTAGTCCCTTAAACATAATAATTTCCCTCATTCATTCTATCTAAAATTGCTGTTGTGTTCTCTACCGATGATGCTGTTGTTCAAAAGGTCTGTACTTTGTACAGGCCTTTTGGCATTTTAGAAGATAAATAGTTAAAGATGCTTTTGAATTTATTTGTATAGTTTCAAAAGTGTTTTTTATTTTTCATCACCTCTTGCATAAAATTGAATAAAAATTAAGAGTTAAGCACTTTTAAGGTCAAAATAATAAATAAAAACAAATAAAAACGAAATAAATATAAAAAAATAACAAAAAAGTGTTGACAAGTGAATAAATATGCAATATAATTAATCTCGTAAGGTTGATAGAAATAGCAACCACAAGAAAATATAAGAAAAGAGAAAAATATTATGTCAAAAGAGAAAGTTATTCTTGCCTATTCGGGAGGTCTTGATACCTCAGTCGCTATTACATGGCTTAAAAAAGATTATGATGTTATTGCTGTTTGTATGGATGTCGGTGAAGGTAAAGATCTTGAGTTTATCCATGACAAAGCTTTGACAGTTGGAGCTGTCGAGTCATACGTGCTTGATGTTAAAGATGAGTTTGCTGAAGATTATGTGCTTCCAGCACTTCAAGCTCACGCTTACTATGAACAAAAATATCCTTTGGTTTCAGCGCTTAGTCGTCCAATTATTGCTAAAAAATTGGTTGAGATTGCTCATAAAACAGGAGCAACGACTATCGCTCACGGTTGTACTGGTAAAGGTAATGACCAAGTTCGTTTCGAAGTTGCCATTGCTGCCCTAGACCCAAGTCTTAAAGTAGTGGCCCCAGTGCGTGAATGGAAATGGTCTCGTGAGGAAGAAATTGAGTATGCTAAGGCTAATGGTGTTCCAGTTCCAGCAGACCTTGATAATCCTTACTCAGTCGATCAAAACCTTTGGGGACGTGCTAACGAGTGTGGTGTTCTTGAAAATCCTTGGAATCAAGCTCCAGAAGAAGCTTTTGGGATCACCAATTCACCAGAGTCTGCGCCAGATGAAGCTGAATATTTCGATGTAACCTTTAAAGAAGGGAAACCAGTTGCCCTTAACGGTAAAGAAATGAAATTGGCTGACCTTATCCAAGAAATGAATGTTATTGCTGGCAAGCATGGTGTTGGACGTATCGACCACGTTGAGAATCGTCTTGTGGGTATCAAGTCACGTGAAATTTATGAATGCCCAGGAGCTATTGCGCTTTTGACAGCTCATAAAGAAATTGAGGACCTAACTTTGGTACGTGAAGTTTCTCATTTCAAACCAATTCTTGAAAATGAATTGTCAAACCTTATCTACAATGCTTTGTGGTTTAGCCCGGCAACACAAGCTATCATTGCTTATATTAAGGAAACACAAAAAGTTGTTAATGGTATCGCTAAAGTCAAACTTTATAAAGGGCATGCTCAGGTTGTAGCACGTCAATCAGCTAATTCATTGTATGATGAAAACTTGGCTACTTACACATCAGCGGACAGCTTTGATCAGGATGCTGCGATTGGATTTATCAAGCTTTGGGGGCTTCCAACACAGGTAAATTCTCAAGTTAACCATCCATTTGACAATTAATGACAGATTACATAAGAAAAGTAGGCTATTAGAAGAAAAACGCTTCTTATCAGATAAAAGTGGACAGAGAGCCACATCTGATACTCTTTTCTTATAACTTATATTATTATCGTTAAGGCGTTCTGAGAGGCGTCACGAGCCTAAATAAACTACGACAGAGATCTGGTTTTAGGAAAACAAGTGTCCAGAGAGACAAATTAAGCTAGACAAATACTATCTAGCTTTTTTCATTTAAGTTATTGTGACCTGAGAGGTCGTTGCTTGTTATAAGTATTAAGAAAGGATGGAAGATTATCTCAGTGTAGGGAAATCTTCAAAATAAAACTATGGCAGAAAATCATAAACTATGGGGCGGTCGGTTCGAAGCTAGTCTTGAAAAATGGGTAGAAGAATTTGGTGCTTCAATCTCATTTGACCAAAAGATGGCAGAGTTTGATTTGAAAGGGTCTATTGCCCATGTTACGATGCTCGGTGAGACAGGAATTATTACCAAAGAGGAAGCATTACAAATTAAACAGGGATTGGAAGAGCTGCTTGAGGAATATAAGGCTGGTAAACTAGAATTTGATGTTTCCAATGAAGATATTCATATGAATATGGAGAGTCTTTTAACAGCTAAAATTGGACCAGTAGCAGGAAAACTTCATACAGCACGTTCACGTAACGACCAAGTAGCTACGGATATGCACTTGTATCTAAAAGCCAAACTAGTGGAAGTTATTGAGAAGCTCGATAACTTACGTGCTACTTTGGTCAATCTAGCAGACAAACATACCTATACAATTATGCCAGGCTACACCCACTTGCAGCATGCACAACCGATTTCTTTTGGTCACCACTTGATGGCTTATTACAACATGTTTACACGTGATGCCGAACGTTTTGAATTTAATATCAAGCATACGGATATCTCTCCACTCGGAGCTGCTGCACTAGCAGGAACAACTTTCCCGATTGATCGTAATATGACATCTGACTTAATGGGCTTTGCAAAACCATATAGCAATTCCTTGGATGCTGTTTCCGATCGTGACTTTATTCTCGAATTCTTGTCAAACTCAAGTATTCTCATGATGCATATGACACGTATTTGTGAAGAAATCATTAACTGGTGTTCTAACGAGTTTAAGTTTGTAACTCTATCTGATACTTTTTCAACAGGCTCTTCCATTATGCCTCAAAAGAAAAACCCAGATATGGCAGAACTAATTCGTGGGAAATCAGGTCGTGTCTATGGCAATTTGATTGGATTATTGACGGTGATGAAGTCATTACCTTTGGCCTACAATAAAGATCTCCAAGAAGATAAAGAGGGTATGTTTGATACGGTAGAAACGATTACTGTCGCTATTGATATTCTCGCAGGCATGCTCAATACAATGACTGTTAACGACAAACATATGGCAGAGTCAACAGAGAAAGATTTTTCAAATGCTACAGAGTTGGCTGATTATCTTGCATCCAAAGGCCTACCATTCCGTGAAGCACATGAGATTGTTGGAAAACTTGTCCTTGAGTGTACCAAAGCTGGTTATTACCTTCAGGATGTTCCTCTCGAACGTTATCAAGAAGTTTCAGACCTAATTGAAGAGGACATCTATGAGACACTTAAATCTCATACGGCTGTTGAACGTCGTCATTCCCTTGGTGGAACTGGTTTTGACCAGGTTAAATGGCAAATCAAAGAAGCTCAAAAAGCTCTAAAAAAATAAGTCTCTAAGGCCCTAACCATAAGGTTTTGGGCTTTTTTGCTATTTATGATATAATAGTACTAATTTTGAGTTTGGAGTCGCATTTTGAAAAAATCTTATCGCGTTAAGAAAGAGAAAGACTTTAAAGCATTATTTGATGCAGGACACAGTGTTGCTAATCGAAAATTTGTTGTCTACTGTCTGGATCGTGATTTACCTCATTTTAGAGTAGGTTTGTCAGTCAGTAAGCGTCTTGGTAATGCGGTTACTCGGAATCGGGTAAAACGTCGTCTACGACATGCACTGATGGACATGTCATCTCAGTTAGAACATCAAGATTTTGTCGTTATTGCTCGTAAAGGTGTCGAAGACTTAAGTTATCAAGACATTTATAGCAATCTCGTTCATGTCTTAAAAATAGCAAAGTTATATAAGGACTAAAAAATTATTTTGCTTCTTTACATTGTAGGATAAACTAAAATCACTCCTGATTTTTGAGATACTCTTAATGAATGGAAGCGAAGCAGTTCTTTATCGTATTAAAAAGGAGTTTTTAGTGAAGAAAAAACTTAATATATCTGTTTTAGGTGCAGGAGCTCTCTTGCTTTTGTCCGCGTGTGGACGAAGTGATGTTACAAGTCACTCTACAGGCCTTTGGGAACGTCTTATTTTAATGTTTGGGAAGGCTATTCAAGGGCTCTCATTTGGTGGTTCTATTGGATTAGGTATTATTATTTTCACGATTTTAATTCGTGCGGTAATGATTCCTCTTTATAATCGCCAAATTAAGTCAAGCCGTGAACTACAAGAGTTGCAGCCAGAGTTACGTCGCTTGCAGAGTGAGTATCCTGGACGCGAGAATCGTGAAGCTCTTGCTTATGCACAACAAGATCTTTATAAAGAGCATGGTGTAAATCCTTACGCAAGCTTCGTTCCTCTCTTGATCCAATTTCCTATTTTGATGGCTCTTTATGGAGCGCTCACACGAGTGCCAGAGTTGCGAGAAGGAACATTCCTCTGGGTTGACCTAGGTCAGAAAGATCCTTACTTTATTCTTCCGATTTTGGCGGCTGCTTTCACCTTCCTTTCAACTTGGTTGACAAATAAGGCAGCTAAAGATCGTAGTGCAATGCTTCTTGTTATGAATATCATGCTTCCAATCTTTATTTTCTGGTTTGGAACTCAGATTTCTTCAGGGGTAGCACTTTACTGGGCAGTTTCGAACGCCTTCCAAGTTGTTCAGATTTTGGTTTTTAATAATCCGTTTAAAATCATTGAAGAACGTAATCGTTTGGAAGCGGAAGAAAAAGAACGCAAAGCTAAGATTCGTCGTGCCAAGAAAAAGGCGCATAAACGTAAATAAGGAGGCTTATTATGGTTGTCTATTCTGGACGAACAGTCGAACAAGCTATCGAAAAAGGTTTGAAAGATCTTAATTTACCCCGTATGAAGGCTCATATTAAGGTGATTTCTCGTGAGAAAAAAGGTTTTCTAGGGTTCGGAAAGAAGCCAGCTCGAGTTAGTGTTGAACCAATAAATGAAAAGATAGCTCATGAAGCAGATCAAAACACCGTTAAAGTGGCTCCTGATGCTATAAAACAATTAGACGATTCTGTCGCAAGTCCAAAAGACGAAACGATTGCTTTCAATAAAGTGACAAAACTTGTTGCGGTTTCAGATAATAAGGAAATTGCACATGAAGACTTAAAGCAACCAGTTTCTACAGAGACTCTTGATGAAGAGTTGCCAGATAAGAAACAGGAGCAACCAAAGGCAACAATTATTCCGCTATCTGTTAAACGTGAGTTATCAGAAGAGGGTGCGACAGAATCTATGGCAAATTCGCTTGAACCCCAACTAGAACCGGTTACTCAAGTTCAAACTTCGGAGACTTCTGAAGGGGCTTTCAGTTCTTTAGTGTCCTCTGAGTTTAGTTCAGATGAGTCTTCTGAAAATAATTTAGAAGATATTCAAGGGGCTGCAGATGATGTTTTATCTTACCTCGAAAAAATTATCTATGAAATGGATGTTGATGCTAGTCTAGAGGTTAGTCACAATCGTCGCAATATTATCATTCAGATTGAAACAGACCAACCTGGTCGTGTTATCGGTTATCATGGCAAGGTTCTCAAGTCTTTGCAACTTTTAGCGCAAAATTATTTGCACGATCGTCATTCTAAACGTTTTAGTGTTGTTCTTAATGTTCGTGATTATTTGGAGCAACGCACAGAGACTTTGATTGATCTAGCAGAAAAAACGGCGGCTAAAGTAAAAGAAACAGGTCGAGAGTACGTTATGGATCCAATGACGAATAGCGAACGAAAAATTATCCATAAGGCACTTTCTCAAATTGAAGGTGTTGAAAGTCACTCGGAAGGGGACGATCCTAATCGTTACGTTGTTGTGACAAAAGTATGATTACAATAGCGTTTATTGCTTACAGAAACTAGTCTTATTTGAAGGCTAGTTTTTTTTGACAATTAAAGGTAGACAGTGTATACTTTTAATAAAAAGTAATCGCTGTCTACTTATATGCAAAAAGGAGTCAAAATGAAACGTAATACTGCTGAATTGAAGGAAAAGTTAATTACAACAGGAATTGAGGAGATAAGAATAAGAGGGATCGATCAACTATCTATCCGAACGGTGGCTCAAAGATGCGGGATCACCCATGGAGCACCCTATAAGCACTTTGAAAATAAGGATGTCTATCTTCAGGTAGTTTTGGAGCATTTATCTGAGATCTTTTTGAAGTATCTGACAAAAGGGGTAGACTCTTCGCTTGATGTAAGAGGTCAATTAGTATTAATGGGCTGTAATTTTGTGGAATTTGCTCAAAAAGAAACAAATAGTTTTGAGGCCTTGTTTATTAAGTTTCCTTTCAATTATATGGAGCTCACTCGGGACAGTATCTCTGTTAATGCCCATTTACCAGGGTTTGAGCACTTTAAGAGTGTGGTTTTGAAGCTAAAAAGTGAAATGAACATTTCGGGTAGTGAGGCAGAAATATTAGTTCATATCTGGAGTTTTATTACTGGATTAGCCGTTTTGGTAAGGAGTCCTATTGGTGATAATTTCAATAGTAACACTATTGAAGAGACTGTTAGTACTATGTTAGACATCTATGTTAAAGGAGCTAAACAATGAAAACCTTAATTATCTACGCCCATCCAAACGATAAGAGCTACAATGCCTCTATACTAGAGACTGTTAAAGAAAATTTATCGTCTAAACATGAGTTAAAGATTCTAGATTTGTATAAAGAGAAGTTCGATCCTGTTTTACGTTTTGATACAACACATAGGAGAAGAGATTTAGCGCACGATGTAGCTATGAAAGACTATCGAGATTTAATAACTTGGGCAGATCAGTTGATTTTTATTTTTCCAACTTGGTGGAGTGGAATGCCAGCTATCTTGAAAGGATTTATTGAACGCATCTTTGTTGCTGGTTTTGCCTATGAAAATACACCCCGTGGATTGGATGGTAAATTGACTGGGAAAGCTTGGATTATTACAACCCACAATACACCAAAGATTGTTCTACCTTTAGTTCAAGATTATAGCAAAGTCCTAAAATTTCAAGTCTTAAAACCTTGTGGTATTAAACCGGTCAAAGTTACCCAGGTTTCACCTGTTGAGTATATGAGTGACCATAAGCGAAAAGAGGTACTCAAGAAAATAGCTAAACTAGCAAGAAGGTTATGAGCAAGCGATAATATAGGAACGGCATTGTAGTTTACAGTTATCACTAGCTATCGGGCATCGAAGATATAATGAAATTAATATCTAAGTAATTCTTGACAAGATTAAGCTATTGCTATAAAATAGTATGGTATGTTTAGTAACTGATCAAAAATAGCCGGCTAAACGAATACGAAAATCTATCAGGAGGTATTCAACGTGAAACGTACTTATCAACCAAGTAAAATCCGTCGTCAACGTAAACACGGATTCCGTCACCGTATGTCAACTAAAAACGGACGTCGTGTTCTTGCAGCTCGTCGTCGTAAAGGACGTAAAGTTCTTTCAGCTTAAGACATTATTGAAAGCAACAGTGCTCGAGACTGTTGCTTTTTGTTTTTTGCTATAAATGATAGTGTTGATGTTTGATGTTATTCATCCAAAAGTTTGAAAATATAGAGCTGACAATTCTTGTAATTTTTGATAAACTAAAGCGGTTGTGGATAATGACCACTTACTAAAAAATACTTAGGACTGTTTTTCCTAATGTAAGGAGTATAAATGACTGACTTTCCTATTAAATATCGTCTTATAAAGAAAGAAAAACACACAGGAGCACGCCTGGGGGAAATTATCACGCCTCATGGAACTTTTCCAACACCGATGTTTATGCCTGTAGGTACCCAAGCTACAGTAAAAACGCAATCTCCTGAAGAATTAAAACAGATGGGTTCAGGAATTATTTTGGCCAATACCTATCATTTATGGCTAAGACCTGGTGATGAGCTCGTTGCTAAAGCTGGAGGACTCCATAAATTCATGAATTGGGACCAAGCGATTCTTACAGATAGCGGTGGTTTCCAAGTATATTCATTAGCCGAAAAACGAAACATCTCGGAAGAAGGTGTAACTTTTAAAAATCACCTCAATGGAAGTAAGATGTTTTTATCTCCTGAAAAAGCGATCTCGATTCAGAACAATCTCGGTTCAGATATTATGATGAGTTTTGACGAATGCCCTCAATTTTACCAACCATACGATTATGTGAAAAATTCTATTGAACGTACAAGTCGTTGGGCAGAACGAGGGCTAAAAGCACATCGTCGTCCACATGACCAAGGCCTTTTTGGAATCGTACAGGGAGCAGGTTTTGAAGATCTTCGTAGACAATCTGCACAGGATTTGGTTTCCATGGATTTTCCAGGTTATTCAATTGGAGGTCTTGCAGTAGGAGAAACTCATGAAGAGATGAATGCAGTTCTAGACTTTACCGTGCCTTTACTTCCTGAGAATAAACCACGTTATCTTATGGGGGTAGGGGCACCAGATAGTTTGATTGACGGTGTTATTCGTGGTGTTGATATGTATGATTGTGTCCTCCCAACACGAATTGCTCGTAACGGAACTTGTATGACGAGTCAAGGACGTCTCGTGGTTAAAAATGCGGCGTATGCAGAAGATTTTAGCCCTATAGATCCTGAGTGTGATTGTTATACATGTAAGAATTACACACGTGCTTATGTGAGACATTTGTTGAAAGCAGATGAAACGTTTGGAATTCGCCTGACTAGTTATCATAATCTCTACTTCTTGGTAAATTTAATGGCCAAGGTACGACAAGCTATTATAGATGACAATTTACTTGAGTTCCGCCAAGACTTTATAGAAAAGTATGGTTACAACTCAAGTAAAAGAAATTTTTAAATAATTTATTTAGCAGTACATGATTGTACTGCTTTATTTTTTTAAAAATCCTATTGACAAGTATTGATTTGGGTGATAAGATATAAAAGTTGTCTTAACTGACTTGCCACAAACTTGAAAAGGTTCCAAAACTTTAAAAAAAGTTATTGACAAGACAAGCTAGAGATGATATTATAAATAAGCTGTTTCGCGAGAGATAGCGGACACGAGAAGTAAAAAAACTTCAAAAAAGTGTTGACAAGGCATTCTAGATTTGCTAGAATATAGAAGTTGTCTTAAGAGAGACAAAGACCTTTGAGAACTGAATAAGAAACCAAGTGCAGGGTTATGATAGAAGAA
>NZ_LSIW01000057.1:0-811 GCF_001556435.1 Streptococcus sp. CCH5-D3 | reverse complement strand
GTAACACCTGATAAACCAGGTGAAGATACACCAATCATCTATGTACCAAAAACAACTGAAGTAACAAAACCAACTAAACAAACGGTAACGTTTGAAGGAGCAGGCGATAATACTCCAGCTGCTAAAGTTCAAAATGACTTCACCTTTACTGGTAAACAAAAAAATGGTACAACAACATGGGACCAATCTAATCACACTTATGGTAAAGAAACAGTTCCAGTTGTTGAACATTACTATGCCGATAAGAAGGAAGCTGGATCTAAGACAGTTACTCCAGACCAACCAGAAGTTACGGATAAGGTTACTTATAAACCACTTGGTAAGATCATCCCAGTTGATGAAACCAATACACCAATTCCAAGTGCACCAACTCCACAGTACAACAATGATCCACAAGATCCAACTAAGGGTGGCAAGACTCCAACTCCAGTCATCCCAGGTTATGTGACAGATACACCAAGTGTAACTCCTAACAAACCAGGAGAGGATACACCTGTTGTCTACCGTAAGGCAGAACAAAGAGCAGTGATCAAGTACGTAGATCAAAATACTGGTACAACACTTGAAAATGATCAAGTTTCTGGTAAATCTGGCGAAGCTATTGACTACTCAACTGCAGCTAAAATCAAGAAATACCAAGATCGTGGTTATGTTCTCGTTAGCGATGAGTTTCCAGCAGGAGCTACTTATGACTCAGATGCATCTGTTGATCAAACTTGGACAGTTACCTTGAAACATGGTGAAACACCAGTAGGACCAAATGATCCACATAATCCAACAGATCCAATCAATCCAAATGATCCAAACAGTC
>NZ_LSIW01000056.1:0-3838 GCF_001556435.1 Streptococcus sp. CCH5-D3 | reverse complement strand
TTTTGAATTGTTTTAAAACGCTAAAATCTAATTACTTATATTTGGTTCCCCACCAAATACCCCACCAGAAAGAAATTCTGGTGGGGTATTTTTATATTAAATTTTATTCACCTATTCTTTGATGCTTTACAAGCTTTCTTAAGACGTGTTATTCAGCAACATTCTTCTATGATTATCAATATGGTTTACCTAATATTCCTACTACTTTAAGTTTTCAATTATTCACTTATACAAAAATTCTTAAAAGCTGATAATAACAATAATAAGTTTTTAAATCTTAAAAAGAAAAGAATTTGGTTTATTTTTTATATTCATCTTTTAATAAATCAAAAAGTGTTAGATAATCATTTGGAATTGATGATTTTTTAATACTATGTACTTTCTTTATAGCATCTAGAAGTTTACTGATATCATAAAAGTAGGTTTTTACAAAATCATATGACTTCACGTTGCTAAATTTTAATTTTTGCTTACAATAATCACTTGGCTTAGAAAGGCCTGATCTATTAAAATCTTCATTTTTTTCTTCACTAACAATTATTAGTAACTCGATTTCAGGAGGTGTAATTACATTTATAACTTCAATTTTTTCTTCAAAAATTTTTCTATACTTAGCAGTTCTAAAATTAAAATTTTCTCTTTTTGAATCTAATATCCTGAACAAGGCAATCTTAGATCCATAATCTTTACCCATGTATTTATCACAAAAATCCTTTGCACCTCGAGTTTTTATTGGACCATCATTAATCAGGTATTCATCATTTTCAATAATAAGACAATGATTCTCTAATAATATTTCGATAATAGCCTCTTCAGCAGCCCCTTCGCAAATAATCGCACTATATTTTTTTGGCATATTTAAGACCTACTTTTTTAAGAATCTTTCTTTAATAATATTTCTTAATGAATTTTCCGATGAATACTGTGGAGTGGAATTATCAATTATTCCTTTAATAAAGATATCACCTTTACTTATATCATTTCTTTTAATAATGTTTGAAAACTTTTCAATTTCAATTTGTCTCTTTTTTCTTACAATATAGATTGAATCATTTCTAGGAATTATATCTAACAGTTCTGAATAATGAGTAGAATAAATCAGAATGGCTCCATTTGGATTCATTTTTCTATCCAAAAATAGATTAATGAAAGTAGAAACAATTTCTCTATTAAAATGATTTTCTAATTCATCAACGATTATTACTCCACCTGAACGTAATGTAAAGAATGCATCCATAAACAAACCAAGCCCTTTAACTGTACCTGATGACAAAATGCTATGTAACTCAGGTATAGAGTCAAGTTCAATTGAATTAACTTGATCTTTAAACTTAAGTTTAACTCTTACAGTCTTATTTTTTTTATTTTTTACGAATTTTAATTCCTCAATACTTGGATCCAAATAGGTAATTAATTCATGTGGAATATTACCATAACCGCTCAGAACATTAAAGTTTGTATAACTTAGTGTATCTCTATAATATAATTTCTCAATCTTTTTTAAATTAAAGAGAATATTTATTATGCTAACATCCGAACTTAAGCCTAAATATTTTTTATCACCTTTATTTCTTGTTATTATATGCTCTTCCTTTATGGAAGTGAAATTAAATATTTCTTTTTTTGAGCGTACTGATTTTGCCTTCTTTGATGAGAAAGTCTCATCAACGAAAAAGTATTTATATTCTCCCTCTTCCTCATCGAATCTTCTAGAAATGACCGATTCTAATTTATTAATTGTTTGGTTACCATTTTTTTCGTCATAAAAAAATATTGTGTATTTTACTTTTTTATTATTCTCTAGATGTAAAATATTACTAGCGTCAGAATTTTCCAAGATTACCCTTGGACTGTAGTTTATAGATTTAGCTTGGATAATATTAAGCGCAACTATTATAGCATTTAGTATTTGAGTTTTACCAGAAGCATTTAACCCAGTAAATGTAAGAGTTCTATTAACATAGAAATTATTAAATAGATGGATCAATTCGTGTTTCTCATCTGAGCTAACTCGTGCTTCTGAGAAAAAGTCTATTTCAATTTTTTTCTCAAATAAAGCGACGTCTTCAATTATTATTTTCAATAATTTCATTTCATTACTCCTAATTATTTTTATATAGCTATTTTATATAAATTTCCCAAATAAAACAACATATAACTACTGATTTTTGTAATTATCTGTTATTTTTGATAGAATACATTATTATATAGGGGAAGGCGATTCATTTTTTATATGTCCTAGCAGTTCTTAACCAGCTTTATTACTTATGTTAAATTGTAAAATATAGTGCACCAAAAGAACTCATAGCGTTTTATTGGTGTAAACTGTAAGTAACCACACAATCAGAACCCGAGGAAAAACTATGAGCTACTCCTATCTTATCATAGCCCAAATTGCAAGTAAACTTGGAGTCCATAAGTCTATCATTTAAAGTGAGTTAAAATGATGCAAAAATGGCTATTCCCTAGCCTTAGCACAGGAACACTACAACCACAGGGCTAAGCAAAAAAGTCGGAAGTCTCGTTTGATACCAAAGTTAAAAAAGGAAGTTGATGATTGTTTAAAATCCTCCTGGCCTCCTGAACAGATTTGTGGTCTTTATCAGCTTTAACAAAAGCTAATGACATCCTCTAAAACTATTGGTTTTCGAATGATAAAAACATACTGAGATTCAAACTTCTCAGTATGTTTATTTTATTATATTATCTTTTTCTTATTCCACAATTTTATAGTCACCACTTTGTAGTAAATTCAAGACTTTATTTACAAATTGTGTTGAAAGTAATCCTTCAATATTAGCACCATGAGTCTTAAAATCTTTGTCAATTTCTTTAATTTGTAATTTAGTATACTTTTTAGCCTTTTGCTCTGGAATTGGTAAATGGAAACTATACTCCCCAATTTCATAAAATAAAAAATATAAATATTTTTTCCTACCTAACTTATAATCAAAAAATCTTACTTCTATAAAGTTCTCATCACGGTAACCACCTTTCCAAATGATATCATTACTTTTTTCTTGCAATAATTTATCATAGTCTTTTTCAGTACTAAATACTCGTTTTGTCTCTTCCCCTACATATTGTTGATGGATTAGTGATGGTTCAAACACTGTTAACATTTCTTCCTTCATCGTATAGTATTTTTCCATCTCATCTTCAGCATTTTCAATGTTTCTTACTGTATACTGATTGTAGTGATCGTCTTTATATTTTCTTATTTTATCACGATGATTTTTAGCTCGCTTGTTTACAGAATAAATACATTCTGCAATCATCTCATTCGTAATTTTTTTGTCATTTACCAACTGAATATAATTTTTGGGAGTCCTCATATTATTAATCCTTTCATCTCTTACTTTAAAATGTGCAACAGTAAAAATTATTTTCCCATTATATTAAATCGTCTATTATTAAATTTTTACTTAATTATCTGTTTTATTATATCAAATATCGTTCACCTTGTCTTTTTTGTACTTTTCTACCATTTCCCAAAGCGTATGATTCGCTAAATCCGCTACAAGATCATACCATTCATTAAACAAGAATGATTTAAGCAACATATCAAGTGCATAATTCAAATTTAAAATCTCATCCATCTCTCTAATCTCAAACGTTTTTTTACAATGGCAAGAGTGATATACTACAATTCTCAATGTATCATCAACAAAAGCGAACGACAGTTCTTGATTATCTCGAGATAAATCTACATAGAAGTCATCTTCGTAAGTATCGAAGTTGATAACAATATCGATCTCTTCCCTTTTCTCAATCAGATCACCCACTATTGTCATGATTTGTTTATTAATATATTTTTTTACAGTTTTCATTTTTTTAT
>NZ_LSIW01000055.1:0-231 GCF_001556435.1 Streptococcus sp. CCH5-D3 | reverse complement strand
ACTGAAGCACTCTCTGAAGCGGATTCAGAATTTGATACAGATTGTGATTCTGAAACAGACGCACTCTCTGAGGCTGACTCACTTTGTGAGACGCTTGTCTTCAAGGACTCACTCAAGGAACTTGAAACACTTGCTGATTTCTCAACACTCAATGACGCACTCTCTGAAGCGGACTCACTTTGTGAGACGCTTGTCTTCAAGGATTCACTCAAAGAACTTGAAACGCTCTCC
>NZ_LSIW01000054.1:0-22916 GCF_001556435.1 Streptococcus sp. CCH5-D3 | reverse complement strand
TCTCTATTCGTCACCAGTTAGGTCAGAGAAAGTTGCCTCTGAATCTGTTTCAGTGTGGCTTGAAGAACTTGATGATGAACGTTCAAGGCTTGATGAGCTTGAACTCATGCGTGTTTCTGTTTGAGAATCATCACTTGATGACGCCTTAGATTCTGAAGATTTTTCAGTACTTGATGATGAACTTTCTTTTTCTTTGTAAACATCAACGTTGAAAGCCCACTTATCACCCTTATAACTTAACTGAATTTGAGCATATTTTGCCTTGATAAGATCTGAGATCTTACTATCCCTGTTAAGAGCGTCATAAATCTTTTCAGCGAGGGCTTTGGCATTGGCTTCTGTTTTAGCACCATCTTTAGGTCCGTTTTCAATGTCTTTAGCCTTTGGCGTTTCACCTTGAAGGTAGAGAGCTGTGCTTTCAGTGTCCTTCTTAGCTGTAGCATTTACACCAGTCTTATCATCTGCATGTAAGAAGAAAGTCCATGCAGGACTACCTGAGTGGTTTTGTTGATATACTTGTTTGAATTCACTTTGAACCTTGTCTTGGAAAGCATCATCAGTCAATTCTTTTTCCTTAGAACTTTCTGTACTTGCTTTACTTTCACTACTGCTCGCTGTTGAGCTTGATGCAGAAGATGATGATCCACTTGTTGAGCTTGATGAAGCATCTTTAGATTCAGATGATGATGAAGAAGAGTCCTTGCCATCTTTAGAATCTTTGGTATCTTTGTCTTTATCGTTATTATTGTTAGTCGTATTATTTGAGAATGAAACGCTATTGTCAGAATTATCTGGAGCGTAAATCACTGTATTTTTAGAATGATCATCAGAAACAAAAGTGCTGTTATTGATAATCACTCGGTTGTTATCACCGTAGTAGTTGTTGATAACAATCTTAGAATGTGCACAACGGTAACCATTACCAGTCACATGATAACCTGCTGGTACATCACCATCACGTTTCAAGATGAGGACATCACCTGCAAAGATAAGATCAATATTCTGAATATTGTTATCGTAGGCTAATTTTTCAATAGAAATTCCAGTCGCTTGAGAGATTCCCCACAAGGTATCTCCCCATTGAATCACGTACTGTTGACCATCTAACTGCTGTGGATTGATATTCTGAGATGTCAAATTATTTGTAATTTGTTCAGGTGTGCTGGCAATCCAGTTTGTAATATCAGCAGCGTGAGCACTCGTTTGATTTTGATAAAAGCTATCTGCTAACACAGATACCGTAGGCATCCCAATAGGTGCTAGTAAAGCACCCAGCATCACGGCTTTACTAACATAATTTTTCTTTTTCATCGTATTTCCTCCTTATATCATACGAAACTTACTTTGCTATTGTACACCCTTTTTATTATATTTGTCAATAAATTCTATAACTTTCTAATCAAAGGTTAATGCTAGTTAACGATTTGTCCTAAAAATAGACAAATCCTAGCTTTATTTATCTGACATTTAATCATTTGTCCTATCTTTAGAGGGTGATTTATGATACAATAATTACGACTATTTTATGGAGGACTAACATGTCAAATCAACACATGGAAGAATTGAACGATCAACAGATTGTCCGTCGTGAAAAAATGGCGGCCTTGGCTGAACAAGGAATCGATCCTTTTGGTAAGCGATTCGAACGCACAGCTACATCTGGTCAATTAAAAGAAAAATACGCTGACAAAACAAAAGAAGAATTGCACGAAATCAACGAAACTGCTACAATCGCAGGTCGTTTGATGACTAAACGTGGCAAAGGTAAAGTTGGCTTCGCCCACATCCAAGACCGCGATGGTCAAATCCAAATCTACGTACGTAAAGATGCTGTCGGTGAAGAAAACTACGACATCTTCAAGAAAGCTGACCTTGGTGACTTCCTCGGCATCGAAGGTGAAGTTATGCGTACAGATATGGGAGAACTTTCTATCAAGGCTACTCATATCACGCACTTGTCTAAAGCCCTTCGCCCATTGCCTGAGAAATTCCACGGACTTTCAGACGTTGAAACCATCTACCGTAAACGCTACCTCGATTTGATTTCTAACCGTGAAAGCTTTGACCGCTTTGTCACACGTTCAAAAATCATTTCTGAAATCCGTCGCTACCTCGATGCTCAAGGTTTCCTTGAAGTCGAAACACCTGTTCTTCACAATGAAGCTGGTGGTGCTGCTGCTAAACCTTTCATCACTCACCACAATGCACAAAACATCGACATGGTACTTCGTATCGCGACTGAGCTCCACCTCAAACGTCTCATTGTTGGTGGTATGGAACGTGTTTACGAAATCGGACGTATCTTCCGTAACGAAGGTATGGATGCCACTCACAACCCTGAGTTCACATCTATCGAAGTTTACCAAGCTTACGCTGACTTCCACGATATCATGAACTTGACTGAAGGTATCATCCAACACGCTGCTAAAGCGGTTAAAGGTGATGGACCTATCAACTACCAAGGAACTGAAATCAAAATCAACGAACCATTCAAACGCATCCACATGGTTGACGCAATCAAGGAAATCACTGGCGTTGACTTCTGGCAAGACATGACTTTGGATGAAGCCAAAGCAATCGCTGCAGAAAAGAATGTTCCAGTTGAAAAACACTACACTGAAGTTGGTCACATCATCAACGCCTTCTTCGAAGAATTCGTTGAAGAAACATTGATTCAACCAACTTTCATTTACGGTCACCCAGTTGCTGTGTCTCCATTGGCTAAGAAAAACCCAGAAGATCCACGCTTCACTGACCGTTTCGAGCTCTTCATCATGACAAAAGAGTACGGAAATGCCTTCACCGAATTGAACGACCCAATCGATCAATTGTCACGTTTCGAAGCACAAGCTGCTGCTAAAGAACTCGGTGACGACGAAGCAACAGGCATCGACTACGACTACGTTGAAGCCCTCGAATACGGTATGCCACCAACAGGTGGACTCGGAATCGGTATCGACCGTCTCTGCATGCTTCTCACTGACACAACAACCATCCGTGATGTCTTGTTGTTCCCAACGATGAAATAAAAAGTGATATCCCATTAGTCAAATAATGGGATATTTTTATATGAGGTATAAACGTGTTCACAAAATTGAAGTCCCTATTTAAGAAAAAATCAAGTGTGCTTGAACAGGCTGATACAAAAATAGAAGAAAGTCAAGTAAACTTTCCCATAGACCGCGCAGATTATTTTTTCGATCATGCACTTGTATTTTATTGTGAAGAAAATAATATACCTTCAGAAAAACTAAGCCAATCAGACATGCTAGAGATTAGTAAAAGAGCTGCTTTTCATCTCAGTATCTTCGTCGCCTGGCTAGCAAAACATGATTTTCTGAATCCCCAAAGTGATGGATTTAACCTTGAGGATGTACAAAAACTCAAGAATGAAACGATTACGGGTACAGACTATCTCTTTAAACATCTTGATGAAAAACTCTATTCAACTGATATCAGTAACACACTCCTTCCCTTCATCTCTTATTTTTATGAAGATTACATGGATTTCTGTTATACAGTCTTGGTTGATGATGTTGCTAGAACTGAATTTGACTGGAAAATCTATCACTTGGTTGAAGATGATATTGACGAGATGTTCAGCCAATATAAAACTCACATCAGATAATATTAAAAACGCTTCCCTCAATCGAGAGAAGCATTTTCTTATTTCCAAAATTTTGCCTTTGATGCTGCGACCCAAGCTGACAAACAAGCAAGGGCTACTACTGCATAGATAGCGTATTGTTTAGCAGGATAAATCCATGCTTTATTTTCTTCATGCCAGCGAGACTTCCAGAGGCCGATGTAATCTCCGGTCATTCCAGGATTTTTAAGGCGCTCCATGTAATTGGCAGGTAGGTTATCAGGCTGATTTATCTGTACGTTAATGATAAAGATAAGCAAAGCAACCACTATGACAACTACGAGTGCCAGGGTAATCTTTTTCTTAGCTGTTAGCTGAAATGTTTTCAATTATTTTTTCTCCCTCATCTATGAAATCATCTACTCTTATAGTTTAGTATAAAAAGTCAATTCTGAAAAGTCCTCTATGATATCAATGTAGGATAAGTCAAAACCTTGCACATCTTCCTCATAGTGTTATAATAAAATTGTCTGTCTTTCTAGAAATAATACACTTTTAGGTAGATACGACTTAGAAAGAGGTGTTTATGATATCTTCAAAAAAGGTTTCCCTTTCTGAGGTAAACCAATCCATAGATACACCAAATAATAATCGTTTTTGGCAAAATCTTAAGGCTTTCTTGGGACCTGGGGCTCTTGTGGCCGTGGGTTACATGGATCCAGGGAACTGGATTACCAGTGTCGTCGGTGGGGCAACCTACAAGTACAGCCTACTCTTTGTCATCTTAATTTCATCTTTAATCGCTATGCAGTTGCAACAAATGGCTGGGAAATTAGGGATTGTGACCCAAATGGACCTAGCTCAAGCGACTGCCTATCACTCGCCCAAATGGTTGCGATACACGCTTTGGGTGATTCTGGAGCTGGCCTTAATGGCGACGGATTTGGCTGAGGTGCTTGGTTCTGCCATTGCTCTTAACCTGCTCTTTGGTATTCCAATTATGGTTGCCATTCTGGTGACAATCCTAGACGTTTTCCTGCTACTGCTCATCATGAAGCTAGGATTCAAAAAAATCGAGGCTATTGTTTCAACCTTGATTTTGACCATCTTGGTTATCTTTGTCTATCTGGTAGCCTTGTCTGAACCTAGTATTACGGGAATCCTAGAGGGTTATCTTCCTACACCAACTCTCTTTGAGCCACATGCTGCTGGACATACCAACCAGTTGACCTTGGCGCTTGGGATTGTGGGTGCGACCGTTATGCCACATAACCTATACTTGCACTCATCCTTGTCACAGACTCGTAAGGTTGACTATTCTGATGGCAAAGACGTGACTAAGGCTGTCCGTTTCATGACCTGGGATTCTAACATCCAGTTGAGTTTGGCCTTTGTGGTTAACTCCCTTCTCTTGATTTTGGGGGCAGCTCTCTTCTTTGGTCATGCTTCTGATATTTCAGCTTTCTCACAGATGTACAATGCTCTTCAGGACTCTAAGATTGCTGGTGCGGTAGCTAGTTCGACACTTTCAACACTCTTTGCCTTGGCGCTCTTGGCTAGTGGTCAAAACTCTACCATTACTGGTACTCTGACTGGCCAAATTGTCATGGAAGGCTTTCTCCACATGAGGTTACCGCAGTGGGTAATTCGTTTATTCACACGTCTCTTCGCCTTGCTACCTGTTATCGTTGTAGCTATTCTCTACGGTGATCAAGAAAAGACTCTGGATCAACTGCTAGTTTATTCACAGGTTTTCCTTTCACTTGCCTTGCCATTCTCTATCTTCCCTTTGATTTACTACACTTCTAAGAAATCACTCATGGGAAAACACGTCAATGCCAAGTGGAATACTTTCCTTGGTTATGCCATCGCTATTGTCCTAACCATTCTCAATCTCAAACTTATCATTGATACGTTTTAAACAAAATAAGGCCAGCGCCATGCTGACCTTGTTTTAGTTTTTGAAGGCGTCAACGAGAACTTGGAATTCTTCATTGCTAAGGGTAATCCCCTTACCCATCTTGGTATGGTCTGGACTCCATGTACGGATGTCATACTTAGCCGGTGCGCCATTAAAGCTCACACGATTGAGTTCCTTAGTCCAGCCCTTGTCATTCTCAGACAAGACCAAGAGTTTTTCTTCAATTTCAAATGAAAATTCTGCCATTTGCTTACCTCCACTAGCTTTATTCGTTTTTTTCTGTGAAAATTGTGTGTTTTAGAAAGAAGTTATCCACAAAATTTCACCTTTCATGCTATAATTATTTTATCAAGAAACGAGGGAAATGACCATGATAAACTTTTTAGAAGCAGTAAAGCATCAGCTTCATCAGTTTGTGGAAACAGGTCACAGCAAACCTGTCCACCTAATGCAAAATCAGCTTATTAACGATATTTATCATGCTATTGATCATAACCAAATGGTCATGCTGACATCCAATCAGAAGACCTATAAGGGCTACATCAACCGTTATGACAGAGAGCGACAAGCCATCTTTATCGAGCAAGATAAGATCATCAGCATGATTGAACTAAAAGAAATCAAACGTCTAAAAAACATATCACAACGAGGTTAAGTTTATCAGTTAACCTCGTTTTATTATAAGGTTGACTATTCCAGAAGTGCTTGTTATAATAAGTTAACTATTAATTTACGAAAGGTTAACTATAAAATGACGCAAAATCGTACACTGTCACTCATACTTCCCGCCTTCGGTGCTGCTATCATTGCCGCACTGGCTCAAATTATTATTCCTATCGGTGCAGTACCCATTACTCTCCAGACCTTCGCTATCGGACTTGTTGCTGCCATCCTTAAGCCAAGAGAGGCTACTCTTGCTGCCACCCTCTACCTTATCCTAGGCGCTATTGGTCTTCCCGTTTTTGCAGGTGGAGGCGGGGGGCTCCAAGCCTTCTTTGGTCCTTCAGCTGGCTATCTGCTTGCCTACCCATTTTTTGCACTTGTCACATCTGCACTGGCTCATGCTAAGACTCCTATCTGGAAGATCTTTTTGGCTTTTGTTTTGGGAGATGCACTTGTCTTTGTTGGTGGTATCCTTAGCCTGCACTTTCTTGGAAAGATGGGATGGTCTGCAGCTGTAGCAGTCGGTTTGACACCCTTTATCATCCCAGATCTTTTAAAAGGTCTGATTGTCGCTTTGGTGACTAAGCCAGTCTTAAAAGCTCTTAAAAATCATAGTTACTTTAACTAAAAAAGATTGAAGACTTTGTTCATGTGAACAGAATCTTCAATCTTTTTATTTTTCAAAATAAATATCATAGTGCTTTGAACAAGCTGGGTTGAAGGCACTGTGACAATTGGGACAAGCTTCTACATCTTGATACTCTTCAATAGTCATCTCATGCCTACAAACGCCACAGATAAGGACCTTGTCCTGCTTCAACTGACAAGGATAAGCTCGAAAGCTATGTTTCTCCAAGATATCATGACACTGATAACAGGCATAATACTTCTGGCACTCGAAGCATTTTAGGGCAACAATATCTAGTGGGGAATGGTAGTGCTGACATCTACTCTGGTCATCTACCAGGAGCCCATTGATTTGACTTGTCATTAGGCACGAACAGTTTTGCTTGAACCGTCTTTTTGGTAAAGGTTAATTAAACCTTCTTTAGTTGAACGAATCATGTCACCAGGTTTAACTTCTTGTGGCACTGTAATTGTAAGAAGTTCCATTGGGTTTGGTGCACGGTCAATCTTGTTACCATTGGCATCGTGAAGGTCTTTGATATCACACTCAAAATGACGGAAGCCTGGTCCGTAGAATTCAACGTGGTCACCTTCGAGGATAACGTTACGTTGACGAATCGTAGCTGTCATAGTTTCTGGATCAAAGTCTACGACTTCACCAACGAATTTGTATTGTGGAATCTTACGACGAGCACCAAAGAGTTGTTCGTTTTCTGTTGGTGTCTTGTAGTAGAAACCTGTTGCCAATTCACGTTGGGCAACTTTCCAGAGTTCGTTAATCAAATCGTCTTTGATGGCATAAAAGGCTTCTGCACTTTCCATGTAAGCATCACAAGCAGCCTTGTAACAGTTGGCAACTGTTGATACGTAGTGGACAGATTTCATACGACCTTCGATTTTAAGGCTGTCAACACCATTGTCGATAAGGTCAGGAATATTTTCAATCATACACATGTCAACGGCTGACATTGAGTATTCTTCAGGAACTTCACCGTGGATACTCTTTCGCTCTTGGCCGAATGGCATGTCGTAAAGGTCATATTTCCAACGGCATGACTGTGAACAACCACCACGGTTGGCATCGCGGTCTGACATGTGGTTAGAAAGGGTACAGCGACCTGAGTATGAGATACACATAGCACCATGGACAAAGGCCTCAATTTCAAGATCCGTACGTTTACGGATTTCAGCCAATTCTTCCATAGTTACCTCACGTGCCAAAACAACACGGGTCAAGCCATACTGTTTCCAAAAATGGAAGGTTTCAACGTTGGTCGCAGATGCTTGCGTTGACAAGTGGATGTTAAGTCCTGGAGCGTAGGTTGAACAGATTTCAATCAAGGCTGGGTCAGATACGATAACAGCATCGAGTCCCATATCACGCAACTCGCGGAACCATTCACCAGCACCTTTTTCATTTCCTTCATGGGTAACCATGTTTGAAGCAACGTGCACATCAACGCCACGTGCATGAGCATATTCGATACCTTCACGAAGCTCATCCATGGTGAAGTTTCCGGCACGGCTACGCAAACCATAGGCTTGTCCACCAACGAAAACAGCATCTGCGCCGTAATTTACAGCGACTTTCAATTTTTCCAAAGTCCCAGCAGGTACCAGAACCTCTGGGCGTTTTTTAGTTGTAGTCATAATTTCTCCAATTTGCAAGATTGTCGATTTTAGTTTTTAGAAGGCTCCTTCGTTCCCTGAAAATGGAAAACTCACAAACGAAGGAGGAAGTGTTTTTATTTTACACGGTCAGGTTCATAATCGTAGAAACCTGTGTCCAAACCACGGTTGGCTGGGTGTAATTTATAAATAGCCTCATCAAAGAGAAAGGCTTGGTCTTGTGAAAATTCGCCAGCCTCGATGAGGTCACGAGCCTTCACAAAATACTCAGTGATTTTTACAAAGTTTTCGCCTGGGCAATAAACACCATCCAACTTCCAGTGGTCAAAACCATGTTCAACGAGTTCTGAAAGTTTAGTCATCATATCCAAGTCATTGTTGGCAAAGATATGTGTCCCGTGCATATCCTCATAAACTGAGTAGTGAGAATCTGGATCTCCTGGCTCAGAAAGGAAGAGGTCACGTTCTTTGGTAACAGCTTCATCCGTTTTGATAAAGTTGTAGTAATTTTGAAGAAGTGGGCGTTTTGAGTGGTGAATGATACTTGCACCATAAACCAAAACCTCAGCTGGAATCTGAAGATTTTCAGCCATGATGAATAGTTCCGCAGATGGAATCTCACGAGCCAAAACCGCTTCAGATGCTCCTGCCTGTTTGCCCCAGAAATTAATCTGACGGCTAGAGGTTACCATAGTTGAAGCATCATAAATCATTTTGAAGGGACGTTTGTCACGGTTACAGATGTAGAAAACTCCTGCATCACCAACCGTGATATAATCTGCCTTGATTTCTTCAAGAAAATCAAGATAGTCTGGAAGAGCATCCATCATACCTTGGTGCATGAGGGCGTTAACGGCAACAGTCAATTCCTTGCCTGACTCATGTACCAGCTCTGCAATCTTTCGCATTTCTGCGAATGAAAAAGGCTTAGGCAAACGAAGGCCAAAGGCTTTTTCGCCGATATAAATACGATCTACGCCAAGTTCTAGGAGCTCACGTGCTTGCTCATAGCTCTCAGCAGTCGCTGTAATTACAATTTTTTCCATAACTCACATTATAGCACAAATGATTTGATTTTTTTAGAATTTTTAGGTTCAAAACTATGTATCTCAATATTTTAAATTAGTTTTTAAATACTATAATTTTCACAAAAATCAAAAAAAACTTTGCAATATAAATTTTTTATGGTATTATTAATGAGATTCTAAATAGTGAAATACTGACTAAGTATTTTAACCTACACGAAAAAGTGATTTAGATATTTTATATAGAAAGGAGGCAGACATGGCTGACAACTTACACCGTCAATTTGATCACATCGAAGATTTCGAGACTGAGCGTCTTCAAACGACGAATTACCAAGATTATCAAGGTTTAAATAGTAATAGTATTAAGCTACAAGATATGATTTTCTTTGGACGTATCTCAAGCTTCTGTGTTTCAACAGTCCTAGTTGCCTTCCTTTTCTTGGTAGCACAAGTGGCTACCTTCTGGGCCTTCTTCTGGGCAATTACCATCAGCGTCATTGGTCAGATAGGCATTTATGTCCTAATCGAATATTATAAAGCACAAAAACGCTGACTTTCGAGTCAACGTTTTTTTCGTACTAAAAAAAGCCTCAAGGGCTTTCTTTTTTATTTTGCTTCTGCTGCTTCTTCAGAGATGTCTTTGATATCAATCACGATGTCATCAACGATAGCTTTTGTTTCTGCTTCAACATCTGCTTGCTCAGGAGTTACTTGAGCAGTTTTCTCTTTGATAAGTTCAAAGCTCTCTTTTGCAAAGTCAGCAACTTGAGCTGTTTTTTCTTGGACAGCTTTTGTCAAATCATCCGCAGTGATGTCGCCATTTTCAAATTTTGTTTTATAGTCTTGGAAAGTATCGACTGCCAAATCTTTGTAGTCGCTAGCTTTTTCCACCACTTGATTTTGATAAGCTTTAGGATCTTCTTTGAATGAAGCGATTTCTTCATCAATACGTGCTTTAACAGCTTTACCTTTTTCAGTTGTAAAGAAGTAAGCTGCTGCAGCTCCAGAAGCTGCACCAATGATTAGGGTGTTTAAAAATTTACTCATGAAAAGACCTCCTTATTTTTTCTTGTCTTTTTTACCAAATAGTTTTGAAGCAACCTTACCGATAGCAAAGGCTGAACCTGCCTTACCGACACTTGCTCCTGCTGCACTTGCTTTAGCACCGAGGTAACGAGCTTCAGTATTCAAGTCAGAGACACTTTCTGAAAGCTCAGCTACTGCTACGAAGAGAGGATCGATTGTTTGAACTTTTTCATTAACATCTTCAACCAAGACGTTTGCCTTAGCCAAGATTTCATTTGTTTGATGAAGGGTTACATTGATATCTGTACGAAGCACAGCAACTGTTTCTTCAACTTCTTTAACCACATGACGGGTACGAAGTAGAGTAGGGATTAATGCAATGAGGAACGCAGCAAGTGCGATTGCGATAATAAGAAATGCAATTTCTGCCATAGTTTAGGACTCCTTTGACCTTTTTAAAAGGTCGCTACAAGAAAACTGAAGTAGAACCTCCAGTTTCCAGTGACCTTTGTTATGATAATTTTCATTATATTATAACAAAGTCTGAGCTATATGACTAGTTTTTCATTTTATAATCTGCCTCTGGGCGTTGCTTTCGTAAATAGAGCAAGGTAGCACCTAAGATGATAATGACGATGCTGACCCATTGAGAAACACGCAAGCCAGCAAACATGAGGCTATCTGTACGCATGCCTTCAATGACAAAACGTCCAAGACCATACCAGATAAGGTAAAATGAGGTCACATCTCCTTGACGCAGTTTCTTATTAAAGCGTCTTAGTCCTAGGATAATGATAAATCCGACCAAGTTCCAGAGACTTTCGTAAAGAAAGGTCGGTACACGATAACTACCATCAATATACATCTGCTGGCGAATAAATTCTGGAACATAATTCAGATGACTAACTGCTCTTCCGTAGGCCTCCTGGTTAATAAAGTTTCCCCAGCGACCGATACTCTGAGCAATCATTACGCCCGGTGCTGCGATATCTAGAAAATCCAAGACAGCAATGGCATGACGTTTAGAAAACCAATAGAGGACAGCTGCTCCAGCAATCAAGCCACCATAGATGGCAATTCCACCATTCCAAATTGCAAAAATTTCCGAAGGATTTTGACTGTAGTAAGACCACTGGAAAATCACATAGTAGAGCCTAGCACCGACAATGGCTATCGGAAAGGCCAGAAGAATAAAATCTAGGATGTTTTCAGGGTCGATTCCCTTTTCGGGAGCCCAACGCTGAGCCAGGTAAACGGCAAGTAAGAGACCAGATACGATACAGATGGCATACCAATGAATACTAATGGGGCCAAGTCTTAGAGCAATAGGATCAATAGTAGCTAACATTAGTCTTCACCATTCTTACTAATGAGGTTGGTCAAACGCTCCTCAAAGGTTTTGGTTGCATCAAATCCCATTTGCTTAGCACGGTAGTTCATGGCTGCAGCTTCGATAACGACTGATACGTTACGGCCTGTCTTAACAGGGATGCGGACACGTGGAATCTTAACGCCTTGCAATTCAATTTCTTCGTTCCCATTTCCAAGACGATCAAAGACCTTACCGTCTTCAAAATTTTCAAGATAGATGCCCAACTGAACTTGAGAAGAATTACGGACAGCACTAGCTCCGTAGAGACTCATGACATCAATGATACCAACCCCACGAATTTCAAGAAGATGGCGAAGAATTTCTGCAGGTTCTCCCCAGAGAGTTTCCTCATCTTTAGCATAGATATCTACACGGTCATCAGCAACTAGACGGTGCCCACGTTTCACCAACTCGAGCGCTGTCTCACTCTTACCGATTCCAGAGTCTCCTTGGATAAGAACACCCATGCCGTAGATATCTACCAAAACACCGTGGACACTAGTTCGTTCAGCTAATTGTGAGTTAAGATACCAAGACATGTCCCCTGAAAGTGACGATGTGCCGTTTCGTCCTTGAAGAACTGCTACGCCATTTTCCTTAGCAGCTCGAAGCATCTCTTCCGGAATATTAAGACCACGCGCCACGATAACAGCTGGAGTTTCTGCTTTAAACATATTAGTAAAAACAGAATATCGGTTATTCTCAGTCATGGTTTTAAGGTAAGACCACTCCTTCATCCCAACCAACTGCAATCGTTCCGGTGAATAATAGTCAAAATAACCTGTCATTTCTAAACCAGGACGAGAGATATCAGCAGTTGTTATCGGTTTTGCCAAAAGCTCCTTATTCCCATAGACAACCTTGAGTTTAAGCCTGTCAACCAACATTTTAACGGTTACTGTCATGTTATTTCCTCCGATTATTTACTAGTTTCATTGTATCATAAAAAGGTTTTCAATGCGGTTCTCAAAGCAAAAAAGACCTATGACTAGCACTAAGGCCAATCACAGGTCAATGTCTATTTACAGTTACTTACCAATTCCACTCATCTTCGACAGGTTCAGCATTTTTACGTTTGCGTCCATCCTTGAGTTTGATTTCAGGATAAATATCTTCTTTGTAAGGAAGAAGAAAGGCTAAAACCAAGTATAGGAAGATTCCAAACTGCGTTGAAACCATGAGAATGATAGCCAAGATACGAGCCAGAGCTAGGTCCCAGCCAAACTTATCTGCCAAACCTGCAATAACACCGGCGACGAGTCTATTTTTTCGTGTCTTATAAAAACGATTTGACATGGTCTTCTTCTCCCATCATTTCTTTGATTTAATTATATGATTTTTTTAGACTAAAAAAATCAGCCCTAGGACTGATTTAGAAAAATGAGCTTTCCTCGACACAAACCGCAGCCAAATTTCCGTGTATTGACACGGCGTCTGCGACGGTAAATACGACCACAGGATTGGCACTGATAGAGGTAGTAGTTCTCCTCCTGACCTTGCATCTTTGGAGCGTATCTAAGGCCATCGACCTTGGCTAGTAAGTCCTTGAAATCTCTATCCGCATGCTTGTAGCCCTTCCCTTGAAAATAAAGGTGGTAATGACAGAGTTCGTGGCGGACGATTTTTCGAAAGGTTTCAAGTCCGTGTTCCTCATAGAGTTTTGGGTTAAAATCTAAATGACCATCCTTGGGAAAGAACCGACCTCCAGTGGTTCGGAGACGCTTGTTCCACAAGGCTTGATGCTTAAATTCCCAACCAAAATCTTCTATAGAAACAGTCTTAACATAATCAGTTAGATTCACGCGGATTCACCAAGGAGAGATTAAGTTTTTCATGCTCTAAGTCAACTTTTGATACCCACACGGTAACCAAGTCCCCAACAGAGACAACCTGACTTGGGTGGTTAACGAAGCTCTTACTCATCTCTGAGATGTGGATAAGACCATCCTCATGGACACCGATATCCACAAAGGCACCAAAGTCCACAACGTTACGGACCGTTCCTTCAAGTTTTTGTCCTACTGACAAATCTTTGAGTTCAAGAACATCCTGGCGAAGCACAGGTGCTTCAAAATCATCACGGAGGTCACGGCCTGGTTTCAAAAGGTCAGCAATGATATCTTTGAGGGTTTCCTGTCCAAGTCCCAGCTCTTCTGCTGTTTCTTTAAGATTAAGGGCCTTCAATTTTGCCTTGGCAGAGTCGTCCAAGTCTGTGATAGCCAACTTCTTGAAGAGGGCTTTTACCGCTGGGTAAGACTCTGGGTGGACCCCTGTATTATCCAAGATATTCTTGGCATTTGGAATACGAAGGAAACCTGCAGCTTGTTCGAAGGCTTTAGCACCAAGACGTGGGACTTTTTTGATTTCAGCACGTGATGCAATCTCACCATTCTCCTCACGGTAGGCGACGATATTTTCAGAGATAGTCTTGTTGAGTCCTGACACGTGTGACAAGAGGGTACTACTTGCCGTATTGACATTAACACCAACTTGGTTAACCACGGTATCGACGACGAAATCAAGATTTTCAGAGAGTTTCTTCTGACTAACATCATGCTGGTATTGGCCTACTCCGATTGATTTAGGGTCAATCTTAACCAACTCAGCCAATGGGTCTTGAAGACGACGGGCAATGGAAATGGCAGAGCGTTTTTCGACCGTCAAGTCTGGGAACTCATGTCGAGCCAACTCTGATGCAGAGTAGACAGAGGCACCACTTTCATTGACAATAACATAAGAAGTCTCTGGAAAATCCTTGAGGACTTCTGCCACAAAAGCTTCACTTTCACGACTGGCTGTTCCATTACCAATAGCGATAATCTCAATGGCATGCTTTTTAATGAGGTCAGCCAAGTCTTTCTTAGCTTGGGCAATCTTAGCCTGACTGGCTGGAGCCACTGGATAGATAACTTGCGTTGTAATGAGCTTACCAGTTTGGTCAACTACGGCCAACTTAGCCCCTGTACGAAAGGCTGGGTCAAAACCGAGTACCATCTTACCTTTAAGTGGTGAAACTAAAAGAAGGCTTCGAAGGTTTTGAGAGAAAAGTTGAATTGCACCATCTTCTGCCGCTTCAGTCAACTCGCTACGGATACGTCGCTCCATAGCTGGAATGATTTTCTTCTTGAGAGATTGGTTGATGACTTCCTCAATATAGTCATTTTTTTGTTTGAAACGGGCACTGTAGAAACGGTGCATTTTCTCAAGATTGTGTTTAAAGGCTACTTTAATAACGCCTAGTTTTTCCCCACGGTTAAGGGCTAAGGTACGGTAACCTTGAAGTTTAGAAACCTTATCCTCAAAATCATAGTAGATTTTGAAAGTTTCTTTTTCATCCAGTGATTGATCCTTAAGGGTTGAAGTGATGTCACTATTGTTCCAGATTTCGTTGTAGGTCCAAGAGCGCAAGCTATTGTCCTCAGAAAAGGCCTCAACCAAAATATCCACAGCACCCGCAAGAGCCTTGTCAGCTGTTGGAAAGGCTTCAGATGTCAGCTTTTCAGCTTCAGCCTTGAGGTTAGGACTATTTTGCAAGATAAGACGAGCCAAGGGGAAAAGACCTGCTTCACGGGCAACCGTCGCCTTGGTGCGGCGTTTTTCCTTATAGGGAAGGTAGAGTTCTTCCACGTCTGCCAACTTTTCAGCTGCTTCAATGGCTGCCTTGAGTTGATCAGTCAATTTGCCCTGAGCCTCAATCTTGGCAAGAACTGTTTCCTTACGGTCTTGAAGAGCAGTCAAGGACTTGTCCATATCAATGATGGCCTTGATTTGCGTTTCATCCAGATTGCCTGTTTTTTCCTTACGGTAACGGGCGATAAAGGGGATGGTATTGCCTTCTGCAGTCAATTCCAAAACAGTTTCAACTTGTTGTTTTTTTAGGCCCAATTCCTGAGCCAATGTCTCTAAATTACGATTTTCCATAAGTTCTATTATACCACGAGAGGAGATTTGCTTGGTCAGAAAACCTTGTAGCTGAAGCGAGAATTTTTAAGCAAGAGGTAGTATAATAGAAAAGTAAACCTATTGTTAGGGGCTATTTCTTTCGGAAAATAGATGCATCCTCCTAGAAGCAGAGCTTCTTCGTCTGATGCCCTCTTTTCTGTCAGAAATAACGCCCTTAGTATCTTTTGTAACTGAACTCGGGCTATTTCTTTCGGAAAATAGATGCATCTTCCTAGAAGTAGAGCTTCTTCGTCTGATGCCCTAATTTTCTGTCAGAAATAACGCCCTTAGTATCTTAATTAACTCGGAGGCTTTTTATGGCAGTTATTCAGAAAAAAACAAATGAACTTGAAAGCATGATGGCATCTTTTGCGGCTATCCCTGATTTTGAAAAGGCGGGAACTGATCCTAAGAAGGACAAACGTCTTCAAGAAGATAAGAAGAAATAATTTTTATGGCTATTTTTCATCAACTACCAGATAGCGTTTTGCAGCTTCTGGCAGTTTTTCTATCGATTATTATCGAAGCCCTGCCCTTTGTTTTACTGGGAAGTATCCTATCTGGCTTTATCGAGGTCTTTGTGACTCCTGAAAAGGTCCAAAACTTCCTTCCTAAAAACAAGGTCCTGGCTATCCTCTTTGGAACCCTGATTGGTTTTATTTTCCCTTCTTGTGAGTGTGGGATTGTTCCTATTATCACGCGCTTTTTAGAGAAAAAAGTGCCTAGCTACACGGCTATTCCTTTCATGGCAACTGCCCCTATCATTAATCCAGTTGTTCTCTTTGCGACATACACGGCCTTTGGGAACTCTTGGTACTACGTGCTTTTACGTTTCGTCGGGGCTTTCTTGATTGCCATGATTTTGGGAATCTTGCTGGGCTTTGTGGTGGATGACCAGATTCTCAAGGACAATCGTAAGGCTAGTCATGTTCACGACTATAGTGGTTTGTCAGCTGGTAAGAAAGTCTTTCAAGCCCTGGTTCATGCGGTTGACGAGTTCTTTGACACTGGGCGTTACTTGATTTTCGGAAGCTTGGTGGCAGCAAGTATGCAGACCTACCTACCGACCCGTATCCTCACGACCATCGGTCATAATTCAGTGACAGCCATCCTGATCATGATGCTCCTGGCCTTCATCCTCTCCCTTTGTTCAGAGGCCGATGCCTTTATCGGGGCTTCGCTGCTCTCTAGTTTCGGAGTGGCACCAACGGTTGCCTTTCTCATCATTGGTCCTATGGTTGATATCAAGAACTTGATTATGATGAAACACCAATTTAAAACACGCTTTGTTGGTCTCTTCGTAGGAACCGCAAGTCTGGTGACAATCATTTACTGTCTGTTATTGGGGGTGATTTAATGTTACGTTTTCTCATCTTATCTGGGTACTTTGAGCTCGTCATGTACTTGCAAGTTTCTGGCAAGCTCAACCAGTACATTAACATCCACTACTCCTACTTGGCCTACATTTCCATGGTGCTTTCCTTTATCCTTGCTGTGGTTCAACTCATCGTTTGGATGAAGCAGATGAAGGTTCACTCGCATTTGTCAGGTCGAGTAGCCAAGGTAGCCAGCATCGTTCTCTTGGCCTTTCCAGTCCTCACGGGGCTCTTGGTTCCAACAGTAACCTTGGATGCCAATACCGTATCAGCTAAGGGCTATCATTTCCCACTGGCGGCAGGGAGCGATCCTAATCAGGCCGACCAAGAGGGAACGACTATTCAGTACTTGAAGCCGGACACCAGCTCCTACTTCACCTCCTCAGCTTATGAGAAGGAAATGACCAGAGAGCTCGCCAAGTACAAGGGACGTGAGACCATCCAGATTACCACGGAAAATTACATGGAAGTCATGGAGCTCATCTACCTCTATCCTAACGATTTTGTGGGCAAGAAGGTCACCTATACCGGTTTTGTCTACAATGACCCACAAACCAAGGGTTATCAGTTCATCTTCCGTTTCGGAATTATCCACTGTATCGCCGATTCAGGTGTTTACGGACTGGCAACGACAGGAAGTGACCAAACCTTCAAGGACAATACTTGGGTGAAAGTCACTGGTACCATCACTGTGGATTATTATCAAAATCTCAAACAGAGCCTGCCTATCCTTAATTTGACTGAGGTCAAAGAGGTCGGACAGCCTGACAATCCTTATGTATATCGTGTATTTTAAAAAGCCAAGTTCAGTTGAACTGGCTTTTTCTTCTTGTATTAAAAACATTTGTCTAGGTTTCTTGTGCTAGTGCTGCTGCTTTTTCAAGGGCTTGATCGGTCGACTCGCAGATATGGTCTGGTCCAATAGTTAGGATAAAGCCTGATTTTTCAAGCACTCGGTAGGGTTGTGGATTGACGTGAGAAAGAAGCAAGGTCATGCCACGTTTTTGACAAATGGCCAGAGTTTCCTCAAGGGCATCTAGGCCTGAGATATCCATGGCTGGAACGTTTCGCATGCGTAGGATGAGAACATTCTTAGTTTCATCATTAATCACATTCAAGAAGTTATTGGCTGCACCAAAGAAGAGGGCACCAAAAACTTCATAGACGACAGTATTTTTTGGAACTTGTTTCAAGTCGCTATCTTCGGACAAAACTGGATCATCCAGATTCTCCTTGTCCACCCACTGACGGATTTGAGCCACGTCAGACATGCGTTTGAGAAAAAGGAAGGCTGCTAGGACCATACCAAATTCGATGGCAACTACTAGGTCAAAGAAAACGGTTAAGACAAAGGTCACTAGCAGAACCGCCACATCACTCTTAGGGGCACGTTTGATCATACGACCAACTGTACGCCAACCGCTCATGTTATACCCGACAATCATAAGGATTGAGGCTAGACAGGTCATGGGAATCAATGAGGCGTAAGGCATGAGGAAGAGTAAAATCAGAAGCAAGGTGAAGGCATGAACCATACCTGCTACTGGTGTTCGGCCACCATTTTTGACGTTGGCTGCGGTACGGGCAATAGCTCCCGTTGCCGGAATCCCACCAAAGAAGGCTGACATGATATTCCCAACACCTTGGCCGACCAATTCTGCATTAGAACGGTGATTACCACCAATCATGCCATCTGAAACCACACAAGAAAGGAGCGATTCGATAGCTGCTAGTATGGCAATGGTGAAGGCTGGCGAAATCATTTGACGAATCAAAGAAAATGATAGGTCAGGAACCGTGAAACTTGGAAGTCCCGCCTTGATGGTGTAAAGGTCACCAATGGTTTTGACGGGGAGATGACCAAAAGCAACGATAGCTGTGGTCACAAAGATAGCAACCAGAGAACCCGGAATTTTCTGAGAAAGGCGTGGCCAAAAGATTTGAATGAGCAGGGCCAAAATACCGATAGCTAGGGTCGCCCAACTAATACTCGAAAGATACTCTCCATAGGCAATCATCTTTTCCAGAAACTCAGCTGGCACGGACTTCATCTCAAGGCCTAGAAAATCCTTAATCTGTCCAGACACAATCCCAACGGCAATCCCCAAGGTAAAGCCCAGTGTGATGGTTTTGGGAATGAATTTAATCAGGTCGCCAAAACGCAGGAGCCCCATGATAATAAGCATGAGTCCCGCCATGAGCGTGGCAACAGTCAGACCCGCCATGCCATACTGGGCGATGATGCCATAGATGATGACAACGAAGGCTGCGGTAGGTCCACCGATCTGAACTCGGCTACCTCCTAAAAAGGAAATAAAAAAGCCTGCAACCACTGCTGTGTAAAGACCTTGTTCGGGATTAACACCAGAGGCAATCGCTAGGGCAATCGACAAGGGCAGGGCAATGATAGCCACGATAACTCCTGCAATCAGGTCCTTGATGAACTGTCCCTTGGAATAATCCTTGATAGTGGTGAAAAATTTGGGTGTGATATATTTTAAAGCGTCCATTTGTTCCTCCTAACTATTATCCTAAAACTCTTTGACTTAACTCTTTTTGCAATGAGTGTCAGACGCTTATCATTTTTACAGTCTAATGATAGCACAGGACCCCCCCATTTTCTAGGGGATTGGGAGATGTAAACGTATTATTTCAAGAATTTTTTAACTTTCTTAGTTTAGAAGTGAAGGCATCAAAAAACAAGTCCAGACTATGGACTTGTTTTGACTTATCATGGATTGATAGATTCCTCTTAAATTACCAACTGGTTGGCAAGGAAATCGGAATGTTAAGCTTGACCTTCATCTTGCTGTTGGTTACAGTGGCTTGCTCAATTTCGTAGCCGATTTCAGGAAGCTTGAGCTGAATTTGGTTGTTAACCATGCGAACACCACTGCTTGACTGGGCAATACTCTTCTTGAGGTAAGGCAGAACCAGTGATTTTGGAACTGGAAGGCGACCCAGGTGGGCACCTGCCAAATCTAGTAGGATGACTTCCTTGTTAGTGCTGACCGTAAAATCAAGGCTAAATGTTGATCCGATAGGCCCAAGAGATACGGGAACCTTAGCTGTTAGATAGGAATCATTCAACTCTACGCTACTGTTTTGCAAGGTCTCGTCATTAGAATCAGCCATGCTTGCTTTTAGGATTTGACGAAACTGATTACTGTCAAGATTAATCTCAGTTGAAACCCCGCCTGATGAAAGGGACGCCCCACCAATACCAGCCTGGGCTAAATCAGCAAGGGATGTTTGTGTTGATACATTTTTTAATTGGTCCTGACTGTCGATCTTGTCCGGAATAAGTAGAGCCGCCACTGCAAAAAAGAGCACAATGACGAGGACAATGAGTCGTTTAAACCATTTCCACATAGGGATACCTCATTTCAATTTTTCACTTTTGACGTCTATTGTACTGTAATCAAGGGAAAAAAGCGAGTAAGAACTGGAAATTCTCTCATATTTTCTTAATGCAGGAGATATGGCTCCAGAACTTCAAAGACTTTTAAGTAAGCATTGGCATAAAGGTGGACGCCGTCATAGGTGTGCTCAGCCTTCTGCTCTTTCCTATCATTGACCAAATCAGCATTACAATTAATGAAGTGGCAGCCATAGGTTTTGGCGATTTCCTCAAGAGCCTGGTTGCAACGGTCAAGATTTTCAGGTGTCCGCAGTTTCATCCACTGAATTGAAGCCTTGGTCTGCCAAGGCAGATGAAGATTGGCTGGATAAAAAGCCATCAGGTAAATCTTGGTATGGGGCAAAATAGCAAGTGTTTGCTCCAGAATTTGACTAATATTTGCTGTCAGATGTTGGAACCACTGATTTCCATAAGGCTCCTCGGTCATGTCATTGGTACCGATATTGATGAAAACCTTACTCGGTTGCAAATCCAAAAGTAGAGGATGGATATGCTGGAGAAATTCATCCGTATTCAAACCGCTGATACCTCGATTGTAGATGATGTCGTCGATACTTCTACTCCTAGCGATTTCACAAATGGGAAAAAGCTCCATGAGAGAGGAGCCCGTGAAGAGCGTCTCTCCCTTGATAGCGACCTCATTTAGGTACTGATAGTTTTTAAGTTTGATATCTTTTAATTCATCCATGATAACTTTCTTCTATATAATTTTATCTAAATGAGGGAGAAGGCAAAGAGCAACCCTACAACCGTATTGGCCAAGGCGTGGATAAAGACACTTGGAAGAATGGACCCACTTGCTTTTTTCTCATTGATAGCACCAAAAACGTAAGCTATGAGACTGATAAAGACCAAAATGGCAAAAGCCTTAAGGTAACCAGTTAGTTGCATAAACATAAGTGCATGGATGAGACCAAATAAGAGAGACTGAACCAGATTTGCTCCTAGAAATCCTAGTTTTCCTTGCATCCTTTTTAATAGAAAACCTCTAAAGAAGATTTCTTCTGGCAAGGCAGTCCCTAAGATAGCATAGGCTAGAATAGCAGGAAGAGCTCCAATTCCCTTTCCAGAAAAATCTGCTGTGGCCGTTTGGCTAGAGTCAAACCAACTAAAGACCACAATCGAAAAAAGAAGAAAAAGTAGACTAATACCCAAAATGGTCAGTAATAATTGCCTCTTCTTCTGACTCTCAACTTTCTTCAACCCAATCCAGTCAAAGAAACCGACCTTTTTCCTGCTCCAAATTAACCAAGTGATAAAAGGAATGACAGAGACTATGAGCAGTTCCATAATACCGCTCATCAGTTTAGACATAAATAGGGTCATGAGTTTGTCCTCCATTTCTAATCAAAAGACAGCTTCGTTCTTTTGAAAACGATTACCTTTACACCTTGATTATACTACTTTTAGGGGAAGAGAAAGCTCATTCTCACCAATCTTGCCAGGTTTCTTTGGCACGAATCACACGGTCTTGCTTATAGTCAATATGGTAAACACGCCAACCACCAATCCAATCGTCCTTCAGCTTGTACTCAACACTTCCTTGAAGATCACTCCCCTTGCCTAAGAGTTTCTCAACTTCTTTTCTCGTCATGCCCTCAAGCTGATACTGCCGGTGAAAACTCCACATGAATTTATGGCGCATGTGATCTGGAGTACGAGCCCATTTTTCAGGCGTAAAAACTCGGTCACGAGGGACAATGATTGCAAAATGAACCAGACAAATGATTTCGATAATTAAGCAAAAGCCTTTTCGCCGTTTTCGTCTGGTTTCTGGGGTAAGGTAGGCCATAGGATTACCTTACTTTCTCTTGTTTCCAATGGTCGTCCAAAATCACTGAGTGCTCTTTCGAAAAGCGAATAAGGATATCTCTGGCAACTTGTTGAGATACACGTGCGACATTGGTCAATTCTAATCCTAGCTCAGGTGTGTCATGTTCCAAGCGATACTTGTCATCCTCGGATTCAACAAAGATAAAGCTCATTGACTTTTTATCTCCATATGTAAGATAGAGACTATCGTAGGATACTGGAAGTTGCACCAAGGCATCCCAGATATCACTGTCACTTGGGTTTGTAATCGTCGCATAGTCTACCTGATCAGCTGTCGAAATACGCATGACAAGGCCTTCTGCTGCTTTCTTTTTAGGTGCAAGCCACTTAAACAAATGCATCGTTTTCCTCCTTTAGATGATGATTCCTTTTTGCTTGAGATTGTCCAGACATTCCTGTAAATAGGCAGCATCATGCTCTGGGTAAATGATGACTGGTAGTTTCTCCACTTCAAACTTATCGTAGGCTGGCATCTGCTTGCCTCGATACTCC
>NZ_LSIW01000053.1:0-576 GCF_001556435.1 Streptococcus sp. CCH5-D3 | reverse complement strand
CAGAATCAGCAAGCACATCAGCTTCAGTCTCTGCATCAGAATCAGCAAGCGCATCTGAATCGGCATCAGCATCTGCGTCAGTCTCAGCAAGCGCATCCGCTTCAATCTCAGCGTCAGAATCAGTAAGCGCATCTGAATCGGCATCAGCATCTGCGTCAGCGTCAGCGAGCGCATCCGCTTCAGTCTCTGCCTCAGAATCAGTAAGCGCATCAGAATCTGCATCAGCATCTGCGTCAGTGTCAGCAAGTACATCCGCTTCAGTCTCAGTCTCAGAATCAGTAAGCGCATCTGAATCTGCTTTAGCATCTGAGTCAGCGTCAGCGAGCGCATCCGCTTCAGTATCAGAGTCAGCTTCTACATCAGCATTCTTGAGTGCTTCTGAAAGCACAAGTGCTTCAACAAGTATTTCAACATCATTGAGTACTTCAGCAAGTCTTTCAACCTCTGCCTCAACAAGTGCTTCAGTGTCTGCCTCATTGAGTGTCTCAGAATCAACTTCTGAAGTGAAAGATCCTAAGCACAAACGTGGTAGCCAAGCGCTTCCTAAGACTGGTGAGGAAAACTCATCATTGTCAA